>DNGH01000171.1 GCA_003486285.1 Actinomycetota bacterium | reverse complement strand
GCCGCCTGCAGGGCGCGCTCCGCCTCGGCGACGCCTCCGGCCGCCACCACCCCCACCACCTCGGAGGGTCGCGCCGGATTGAGGCTCTCGAGCTTCGCCCCGGTGGTGGTCCACGCCCCGTCGATCACCAGCCCGCATTCGGCGCCGAATCGGGAGCGCACCCCGGCGAGGGCCAGCTCATAGGCGGCCCTGCGCGCGGGGTCGGTGAAGTCGGAGTACGGCTCAGGGCGGTACGGCTCGAACATCGACACTCCTCGCTGGGACGACCCTTCAGTATCGCGTCCTGCGGCCGCAGGATCGCCGGTCCCAGGTCACGACCCGGCGCCGGCGAGGTCGGCGGGTGCCCATTGCCGGGGATGGTCGTCCACGTCCTGGAGCACGAACCGCGCCGCGACCAGGAAGACGATGAGGGCCCCCAGGGCGACCTCGCGGGGCAGGCCGAGGACCGTGACGGTGATCCCCCACACCAACGGGCCGAGGAACGTGGCGAACCTTCCGACGGTGGCATAGAGGCCGTAGAACTCCCCGAGATGGCGCGGCGGGGAGATGCGCTGCATGTAGACGCGGTCGGCCGCCCAGGTGGCGCCGAGGGCGAAACCGCCGAGGCCACCCACCAGCCACGCCAGCGAACGCGCCTCGGCGGCGCCGGCGATCACTCCGATCCCCATGGCGACCATCCAGGTGTAGAGCACCGCGTTGAGGAGACGCCGTGGCCCGAAGCGATCCACCAGCCGCCCCCCGAGGTAGCCGCCGAGGATCGCGGTGCTGATGGCCGCGGTGAGGAGGACCTGCAAATCCGATGAGCTGAACCCGAGTTCCTCCTTGGCGTAGATCGTCAGGTAGCCGCCGATCAGGGTGTTGACCGCATCCGTGTAGAGGAATCTCCCGACGAGGAACCGGGCAACGCCCTCATAGGAGCGGGCCCGACGCCACGACGCTGCCAGGCGCCGCACGCTGGAGAGGAGCGAGGGCGCCGGTCCCGGCTCGGCGGGGCGGGGACGCTCCTTCACGAAGAAGAAAGTGGGGAGAGCGAACAGAAGGAAGAGCACGGCGATCGCCCGAAACACCGCGTCGTGACCATCGGAGTCGAGCAGCAACGCCCCCACCCCGACGGCGACGAACGACCCCAGATAGCCGACCGCGATCCCGATCCCCGAGACCATCCCGACGGTCTCCGGTGTGGAGACGTCGGGGAGCAGGGCGTCGTAGACGACCGAGCCGAGGTTGAACCCGACCAGGGCCAGGGAGTACAGCGCCAGCGCTGCCACCACTCCGGTCGAGGCCAGGAAGAAGGTGGGGACCACCGCGACGATCGTCAGCGGCACCAGGTACCCGACCCGGGTGCCGCGATGGTCGCTGCGGGCGCCGATCCAGGGCCCGAGGAAGATGACGACGACCATCGCCGCGTCGACGGCGAGGGTCAGGGCGAGATCGGCGGTGTCGCCGCCGGTGAGCCAACCGGGGAGTCCACCGCGGTTGTCGGTCAGCCAATCGGCGAAGTAGAGCGACCCGACACCGAGAGCGAAGATCGTGTTGGCGAGGTCGTAGACAGCCCACGCGGCGACGCTGCGGCGGGTGGGGAGCCAGCTCGAATCCACCGGCGGGAAGGTACCAGGCCCGCCTCACCGCCCCGTGAGGGGACCGTCAGGCTGCGATCGTGGCAGCAGACCGGCACACCGGGCAGGACGCCGCCGGGCAGCGGCCGACGACCTGGGCGCCGAGGCGGGACATCGCCTGCAGGGCCGCGGCGAGATCGCCGTGGCGAGCCGGGGACGGGGTCTCTGGGGTGCGCTGCGTCTTCATGTTCATCAAGGTACGACGCAGGGGTGACACGAATCGGTTCCGGGCGGGTTCAGGCAAGGAGGCCGAGCACGGCGGCGTCGGAGACCTGGGCGAAATCCTCGTAGAACTCCCCAACCGCACCGAACCACCGCGGTTGCAGCGGGCACACCATCTCGTCCACCGAAGCCGCCAGCGTGGCGACGGTCTCCGGCGGGCCCACCGGCAGTGCGCACACCAGCCGTGCCGGTCCGGCCCGGGCGACGTGGTCGAGGGCGGCCCCCAGGGTAGCCCCGGTGGCGACGCCGTCATCGGTCACCACCACGACCCGGCCCTGCATCTCGGGAACCGGACCGAACACCTCCTGTCGCCGGTGCACCTCGGCGATGGCTTCCGCCACGATGCGGTGGCGTGCCCCGGCATCGACTCCCAGGGCGTCGAGCAGGGCGAGGTCGAGGCGGGCCACCCCATCCGGTGTGACCGCGCCGACGGCAAGCTCCGGATTGTGCGGGGCGCGCACCTTCACTGCGGTCAGGACTCCGAGGCCCCCCGACAGCGCGGCTGCGATCTCCGCAGCCACCACCACCCCGCCGCGGGGGATGCCGAGAACCAAAGGCTCGAGGCCGGCGAGGTGCTCGAGGAGTCCGCCGAGCACCCGCCCGGCGTGACTGCGGTCACGGTATCCGGGCACCCCAGAAGGCTACCGCCGTGGTTGCCGGCCCCTGCCGGTACCGTGGCTGGATGCGACGGCTGCTGCTCATGGCGAACCCCGCCGCATCGGGCTTCACCGCGATGCTGCATCGTGCCGTGGTGGCGACGCTCCGTCCCCACTTCGAGGTCACCCCGGTATGGCCCGACGACCCGCTCCAGGCCGAGGCGGAGGCGGCGGCCGCGGCCGCCGCCGGGATCGAAGTGGTGGCGGCGATGGGGGGTGACGGCATCGTGCACCGCGTGGCCAATGGCATCACCGGCACCCGATCCTGCCTGGCGGTCATCCCGGCGGGTACCAGCAACGTCTTCGCCCGCATCACCGGCCACCCGCGGCGCGGTGTCGCAGCCGCCGAGGCGATAGTGGCGGCGTCCCGGGTCACGGACCTGACGACGATCCGTATCGATGCCACCGGCCCGGGCGTCGCCATCGAGCGGGTGGCGGTGTTCGCCGCCGGACTCGGGTATGACGCCGATGTGATCCGCGAGTCGGAGCGGCGCCCGCTGGGAAAGGTCGGTGCCGGGACGATCCACTACACCCGCAGCTCGCTCCGGGTCGCCTTCGCCGGCTACCGCAATCGCCACCCCGACATCTCCGTGACCGTCGACGGCACCACCTCCCGGGCGGCGACCGTGATCGTGCAGGTCCACGACCAGCTCACATTCCTCGGACGGCGGGCATTGACGCTCTCACCCGAGGGTGGCCCCGCCGCCATCGCCATCCAGAGAGCCACGCCGTGGCGCCTGCTGCGAGTGGTCGCCGCCGCGGCGCGCCATCGTCACCCCGGCACGGTGCCCGGGGTCACCGTCCGGCATCCGTTCACCGAACTCGAGGCGGTGGCCGACGACGTCACCGGACTCGAGGCAGACGGCGAGTTCCTCGGCGAGATCACCCGGATGCGCCTCACGGTCATGCCCGCATCGCTGCGGCTGCTCGTTCCCGGCGCGGTGCGCTGAGCGGCGCAGCGCACTCAGTCGTCGGCGATGCCGATGCCGAGCCGGCTCTCCGCGATCGCGGAGTCGACGGCGAGGCCGGCCACGACCGCCGACAGCGAGGCTCGTTCCCAGAGCAGGCGGCGCAACGGGGCCCCGATCCGTTCCTGCAGTTCGGCGTCGAGGATCGCGGCGCGCGCCTCACGCCGCACCCCGGTGGGGTCCGGGTCGGGCGCGACCGATG
>DNGH01000191.1 GCA_003486285.1 Actinomycetota bacterium | reverse complement strand
ATGTTCAATTCCTTCCTCGACGGCTCGAAGCCGGCGATCGAGACGGCCGCGGTGTGCAACGCCACCGGCCTGACGCCGGCGCCCGGGGGGCTGCTGTTTCCGCCAGGCTCGGTGGACGACATTCCTTCGCTGATGCGCCCGGCCGCCGAGGGCGCGGGCCATGTCGTCGGCGAGCACCCGGATGTAGGTGCCCGACCCACAGGTGACCCGGAACGAGACCTGGGGGTACATCCCCGGGGTCACCTCGACGAGGTCGAGGCTATGGATCTCGACGGGCCGCGCCGGGCGGTCGACCTCGACTCCCGACCGGGCCAACTGGTAGAGACGGCGTCCCTCCACCTTGATCGCCGAGACCATCGGCGGCACCTGCTGGATGACCCCGAGGAAGCGCCTGGCCACGGTGCGCAATTCGGCCTCATCGAACCGCATCTCCTCCTGGCTGAGGATCGCACCATCGGCGTCCAGGCTGTCCGTCGCCACCCCGAACACCGCGGTGGCCTCATAGGTCTTCGCCGTCTCCTGAACGAAACGCAGCAACCGCGTGGCTCGGCCCAGGGCCACGACCAGCAGGCCCGTCGCCATCGGATCCAGGGTCCCGGCATGACCGATGCGCCGGAGGCCGAAGATGCGCCGGCAGCGCCCCACGACGTCGTGGGAGGTCCACCCTCCCGGCTTGTCGACGAGGACGAAGCCTTCAGCCACGCAGGGCCTTCCGGATCACCTCGAGCACCGCATCCAGTTCCCCGACCATGGTGAACCCGGCGGCGTTGTGGTGTCCGCCGCCGCGGTTCGCCTCGGCGATGGCACCGACGTCGACGGCGCCGCGGGACCGCAGGCTCACCTTCCAACCCTGACTGGTCTCCTTGAGCAGCGCCGCCACTCCGGCCTCACGGGCGATGCGCAGGTCGTCGATGAGCCCATCGAGGTCGGCCCAGGCGGCGTTGGATGCGGCCACGTCGGCCTCCTCCACCCACGACCACACCAGGCCGAGGTCGGCTTCGAGCCGCGCCCGGCCGAGCATCACCGAGGCCACCTGCAGGTAGCCGAAGGGCACCGATTCGTACACGGCCTGGCCGATGACCTCGGGATGGACGCCGGCATCGACGAGCCGGCCCGCCACCCGGAGCACCTCGCCGGTGGTGGCGGAGTACTGGAACCGGCCGGTGTCGGTGACGATCGCAGTCATCAGGCACTGTGCGGTGACGGCATCGATCTCCCAGCCCAGGGAGTCGAGCAGGGCGACGGTGAGCTGGCCCGACGCCGCGGCGTGCGGATCCACCACGAGGATGTCGCCGAACTCCCCGGTGGTGGACCTGTGGTGGTCCACCACCACGAGCACCTTGGCCGCGGCAGCGCTGGCGGCGAGTTCACCGAGACGATCGGCAGACCCGGCATCGAAGACCACCATGCATTCGGGAGCCGACGGAAAGGCCGACGGCGGCACCAGCGGTGTGGTGTCGAGGAACTGCAGCGTCCCCGGCACCCGGAACGGCTCGCCGAACGAGACCACCGCCTCGCGCCCGGCGCGGCGGGCGGCGTGCGCCAGGGCAAGGGCCGAACCGAGGGCATCCCCGTCCGGGGAGACGTGGCATGAGATCGCCAGAGACTTGGCTCCGGCGATGGCGTCAGCCGCCTTCCGCAGGTTCGGTGTCAGATCCATCCGCCCCCTCCTCTCCCAACCGGCGCAGCAGTTCCTCCATGCGGAAACCCCGATCGATGGACTCGTCGAACTCGAACTCCAGATCGGGAAGGTACTTGAGGCGGACCCGATCGCCCACCGCGCCGCGGATTCGCGGCTTGGCGCGGCGCAGTGCCGCCGCGGTGGCCTCGTGCTGTTCGGCATCACCGAGAACCGAGTAGTACACGCGGGCCGCTCGAAGGTCGGGGGCGGTGTCCACCCCGGTGATGGTCACGAAGCCGAGCCCGGGGTCCTTGAGCCGGGACACCTCGTCGGCGATCACCTCGCGCAGGCTCTCGTTGACCCGCCGCATCCACGAACCGCGGCTCATGACTCCTCCAGGTGGCTCACCGCGATGCCGACCACTTCGATCCGGGGATCGGAGTAGGCGACCCGCTTCACCGACTCGATGATCTCATCCAGCCGACCCGCCTGCGGGGCCACCACCGCCACCGCCACTGCGGCGAGTTGCCAGGAGTCCTGATGGGCGATCTCGGCCACCGAAAGGTGCATCTTCTCGAATCGAGCCAGCAGCGGCCGCAGCACGGCCCGCTTCGACTTCAGCGACTGCGACTCGTTGATGTGGAGCTGAATGGTGACCGCGGCGGCGTGGAGTGAAGACATGCGTCACCCGTCGCCCGTCGCCCGTCGCCCGTCGCCCGCAGGAGAGACTGCCGATGACAGGTGGCAGGAGGCAGATGGCTGGCACACGGTGACCATCTTCCTTTCTGGCGGGAGGCTGGCAGCTGGTGGCTGGTCGCCCTTCAGCCGCGAAGCAAGCACCCGACGCAGGCTACGTCCGCGCGACCTCACGCACCTCATACGCCTCGATCACGTCGCGCTCCTTGATGTCGCGGAAGCTCTCGAAGGCGATGCCGCATTCGAACCCGGCGGCGACGCTGCGGACGTCGTCCTTGAACCGACGGACCGAGGCGATGACGCCGTCATGGACCACGACGCCGTTGCGAACGAGACGCACCTTGGCGCCGCGCACGATCTCGCCCTCTGTCACGTAGCAGCCGGCGATGGTGCCATACCGCGGAGCCCGGAAGATGGCCCGTACCTCCGCAGACCCGAGAATGGTCTCGACTTCAGAGGGAGCGAGCCGACCCACCAGAATCGCTTCAATGTCATCGAGCAACTCATAGATGATGCGGTAGGTGCGGATCTCGATGCCGGCCTTCTCGGCGGCCTTGCGCGCCTTGGCATCAGGACGAACGTTGAACCCGAAGACGATGGAGTTCGTGGTCTCGGCGAGCAGGACGTCGTTCTCGGTGATCCCGCCCACCGCGGTGTGAATGATGGTGATGCTGCCTGCCTCGCGGCGGATCTTGGCGACGGCCTCCCGGATCGCCTCGAGGGACCCGTGGGCATCGGCCTTGACGATGATCGGCAACTCGGCATCGTCGGCGGTGCGCAGATCTTCGAGCAGGGCGGTCAGCCGCTGCGCCGCGGAAGGGGTGACCAGGTCCTCGACCCGCATCGCATCCTGGCGGGCCACGGCCAGTACCCGGGCGGCGCGGTCGTCCTCGGCCGCCTCGAAGAAGTCACCGGCTTGCGGCACGTCGTCCCAGCCCATCACCAGGACGGGAGCGCTCGGACCGGCCTCCTCGACCGCGTCGCCGCGCTCGTCGAACATGGCCCGGACCCGCCCTGCCACGGCTCCCGCCACGATGGCGTCGCCGCGGTGGAGCGTGCCGCGCTGCACGATCACGGTGGCGATCGGACCCCGGCCCGTTTCCAACTGGGCTTCGATCACCGTCCCCGAGGCCGGCACCGAGGGATTGGCCGAGTAGTTCTCCAGTTCGGCGATGAGGTCGAGGTACTCCAGCAGTCGCTCGACTCCGGCGCCGGTGAGGCCGGACACCTCGACGCTGATGACGTCGCCGCCGAGTTCCTCCACTACCAGGCCATGCTCGGTCAACTGGGCGCGCACGTTGTGGGGGTTGGCGGTGGGGAGGTCCATCTTGTTGATGGCCACCACGATTGGCACGCCGGCGGCCTTGGCGTGGTTGATCGCCTCGACGGTCTGAGGCATGACACCGTCGTTGGCAGCGACCACGAGCACGACGATGTCGGTGATCTCGGCGCCGCGGGCACGCAGCGAGGTGAAGGCCTCGTGACCCGGGGTGTCGATGAAGGTGATCTTGTGGTCCCCGACCTGCGCCTGATAGGCACCGATGTGCTGAGTGATTCCCCCGGCCTCGCCCGCCACGACGTTGGCGCGCCGGATGGAGTCGAGCAGCTGGGTCTTGCCATGGTCGACGTGCCCCATGACGGTGACCACGGGGGGACGGCGCACCAGCGTGGCGGCGGCGTCTCCGAAGTCACGCTTGCGCTTGGGCGCCGGTGCCTCGGGCTCGGGCGCGGCCGCCACCGCCTTGGAAACCGTGATGTCGTACCCCATCGCCTCGCCCACTGCGGGCAGCAGGTCGGTCGGCATCGGCTGGGTGGCTCCCGCCATCCGCCCCCGGGTGACCAGCTCGCGCACGATCAGGCCGACGGGACGCCGGATCAGGTCGGACAGCTCCTGGACGGTGATCCCCTCCGGGACCGTCACGGCCCGCCGCGGCTGCGGGGCTTCGGGCTCGACGCCGCGGCGGTGGTCACGGCCCTTGCCCTTGGCCTTGGGAGCCTCCTCTTCCTCCTCCTCGACCACGAGCTCGGCCGGTACCTCGGGTACCACGACCACCGGAGGCGCGGCCGCCGCCACCGATGCGGCGGGCGGGGCCTTCTCCTCGTCGTAGGAGAGCCGGATTAGGGCGGCATCGTCGTCGCTGACGCCGCTGGAGGCGGTCTTGGCCTCGATCCCCAGCTCCTGCACGCGCGCCAGCACGTCCTTGGACTCGAGGCCCAGGTCGCGGGCTAGTTCGTAGACGCGCATGCATTCCTCACAGGGGTGGGACAGACCATTGTGCCACGGACGAGAACGGGGCTAAGCCCCGGGCGTCGGCTCCGCTTCGTGCTCGGGGGCGGCCTCGGGGGCGGCCTCGGGGGCGGC
>DNGH01000182.1 GCA_003486285.1 Actinomycetota bacterium | reverse complement strand
TGGTTGTGGTTGTGGTTGTGGTGGTTGTCGTCGTAGTAGTCGTCGTGGTACTGCCCGTGCACGGGCCGGTGCCGTTGATGGCGAAGATCTGCTGAGAGCGAAGGCCGAGCAGCCCCCGCAGCTGTCGGACATGGAACTTTTGCGGGCCCCCGGATCCGGTGAAGGTGACCTCGAGCGCCGCACCGGAGACCGAGCAGCGGGTGATGGTGGCACCGGTCACGGTGGTGAGCCCGGGGAGCACCGCCGCCAGCTGGGTGCCGCTGAACGTGCGGCTCCAGCGGAAGTTGCCGTTGCCCACGCCGCTGAGTCCGGCCCAGTGGTCGTCCGCGGACTTGAGGTAGGGGGAGACCGCGGTGAAGCCGTCCTCCGAGTTCTCGGTCCGGCCGTACGTGCTCGACGAGTAGTAGGTGTCGATCGGCACCTGCTGCCCGTTGCGGGTGACCGTCGGGTGATACAGGACCTGATCGGTGGTGGCGCGTACCGCATCGATCCACGCCTGGGTGCCGTGGCCCCATCCGACGTAGTTCTGGTCCACCGGGGTGTCGTATACCTGGCACCAGCACCACGGCCGTGACTCGGGGGTGCCGCGGGCCAGCATGCGCGAGTACGCATATGACCGGGCGGCCACGGCCTGGGCGGCGAGGGCGTGGGCGCCACCCTGGTTTGCCCAGAAGTAGGGCATCTCGGAGATGCCGAGGACGTAGTCCTCCATGGCGATCTCGAGGGAGACCGCGAGGGTCGGAGTGTTGTTGTCGGGCCGGAGGTGGATCGTTCCGCGGGCGTAGGTGCAGGCCTGCTGGCGCGACCCGGTGGTGAGGTTCCAGTTGGTGAGCATGCAGCCGTCGATCACCAGTGCCGTGGTCGGTGATCCGCTGAAGCCGTCCCACGCAGCGTCGATGGAGCACGTCCCCGTCACGGACCCGGCGGGCGCGGTGATGGTGCAGGTGTTCCCGCTTCGGGTGATGCGAACCCTGTCGCCGGCGGCGGCGACGACTTGACCACCCGAAGACGTGAAGGTCACCGGCACCGTGGGCAGCGTGCCCGTGGCGCGCACGATGAACGTGACTGCGGCCTGCTCCACTTGAAGGTTCACCCAGAGGCGGCGAGCCGCGATCGCTGGATCGACTGTTGCGGCCGTCGTGCCGGTGAAGTAGTTGGCGAGGATCTCGCTCCAGGTGTAGCCCTCCCGGGACATCCCGTAGGCCCCGAACTGGCTCATGCCGACGGAGTGGCCGTAGCCACCACCGGAGAAGGTGAAGCTGGTGTCGGCGGAGGCGGTGGGGAGCGGCAGCAGGCCGATGGACAGGGCCAGTGCCAGGGTGGTCATGGCCAACCGGTGCCTGCTGGGACGCGCCGCTGCTGCCTTGCTCATGCGATCGGCATCGGCATGACTAGTCACCCGGTTGAACGGTTTGGGCCCGGAATCGGGGTGTCCTAGCCCAGTCGGCTCACCAGCGTCTCCAGGGCGTCGGCGGCGGGCGCCGCAACGATGGCGTCGGCGAGGTCGTCGAGATCGGTGCGGCCCTGATTGATGATCACGAACGGCATCCCTCGGGAGGCCACGGTGAGGGGGAATCCTGCGGCCGGGTAGACGCCCAGGGTCGTGCCTACGGCGAGGACGGCGTCGGCAGTCTCGGCCATCGCCGCGGCCCTGGCCATGGCCGTGCGGGGGAGTACCTCCCCGAAGAGGACGACATCCGCCTTGAGGATGCCACCGCAGACGCGGCAGGGCGGGTCGTCCTCGCCGGACTCCAACCGCTCCCGGATCGCCCCGGTGGGGACCGTGGCGCCGCAGGCCAAGCACGAGGTGGTGGCGGCACTGCCGTGTAGTTCGGCGAGGGCGGACTCGGGGAGCCCGGCGGCGCGGTGCAGGCCGTCGACGTTCTGGGTGATGCACCCCACCATCCGACCCGACTCCCATAGGCGGGTCACGGCAAGGTGTCCCCGGTTCGGCGTGGCGTCGAGGAATCCGATGGTGACCCTCCGCTGCCAGGAGCGGCGCCTCACCTCAGGATCCGCGAGATAGCGCTCGATGGTGAAGTCGGCAGGATCCTCCCTGGTCCAGACCCCTTCCGGGCCGCGGAAGTCGGGGATGCCCGAGTCGGTGGAGATTCCGGCTCCGGTGAAGACGAGGATCCGATTCCGGCCGTGCAGCACGCGCAGGGCGTCGTCGATCGTGCCCATTGCGGCGAATGGTACGGGGCTCAGCCTCCGCTCAGCACGTGGCGGTACTCGGCCCGCAGGGAGGGACGCAGCCGCGACAACTGGCCCTCGTCGAGGTGTGGCACGCGCGCCGAGACCAGCACCACACCGGGGGTGAGGTGAGCCAGACCCTCGGCGGCCAGCACCGCCAGGTGGATGGGCTCCCGCAGGCGCCGCCCCGTGCCGGCGGCGGCGACGAGGCGCAGCAGGTCGGCGACGGCACCCGGACCGACCAGCGCCGTCCAGAAGCGGCGCACTGCGGCCTCTGCGGGGTGATGCCCCAGGGCCGGGCCGGGTCGAAACGCCGCGGTGACCCAGGGCCGCGGCACCGCAGTCGGCCGATAGGCCGCCACGGTGCCCGGGGCTGGCGCGGCATCCATCTCGATGGGAGGACGGGCATCTCGACGGAGTTTCCCGGGCACCGCAGCGGTCATAGGCGGTAGATATCACAAGATGGCATCAAGCATCAAGTAGATACAGTGGAAGCGCGAAAAACTGGTGTCGAGATCAGGGGCTTCGAGTCGGTCCGCTTCAGCCGTGAGCCCAGACCCGCCACAACGCCGCCGGGTCGGCCACCGGGTTGCCGTGCACCAGGAAGAAGTCTGCGGGACCATGAACGGTCACCCTCCCTGCCGTGGGCTCGCCGAGCAGGTCGCCGCCGCGCCAGGTGACGGCTGCGAGCGCCTCCCATGGCTCGAGCCCGCAAGCGACCAGGCAGGACACCTCCCAGGGGAGGTGCCCGGCGCGTACGCTGCCGCCACCAAAGTCACTCCCCCCGGCGATCCGCACCCCCGCAGCATGGGCGACGCGGGTGGAGGCGTGGGCCCGCTCGCGGCGGTCGTGGATTGTCGCGCGATCGGCGAAGCGCGTTAGGGCCGTGGTGTCGCCGAATGTCAGCCACGACTCCCAAACCGAGTGTGTCGTCACCAGGAAGGTGCCGCGTGCCGCCATCGCCGCTGCCAGGTCGGCGTCGATCTCGACCCCGTGCTCGATCGCGTCCACGCCTCCCAGCACCGCCGCCCGGGCGCCGTGAAGCGTGGTGGCGTGTGCGGTCACCCGAGCGCCACGTGACCGGGCGGCAGTGGTGGCGCGGGCTACCTCGGCCGCGGTGAAGGGGGCCGTGTCGCGATCCGGACCATCTAGGTAGAGCTTGACCAGGTCGGATCCGTCGTCGAGTTGCTCCAGGACCGCGGCCACCAGCCCGTCGCCGTCTGCAACCTCGACCGTGCCGACGAGGGTTCCGAGGCGGGTGATCCAGGTGCCTGCGGCCCGGACATAGGGCCGGTCACGGCGTCCCCGCCAGCGGTCCCGAACCTCCAAGGAGAGGGCGCGCACTCGTCCGCCCGCTTCACCGCGCGGGGCGCCGACGTCGCGGGCCCACCGCACCCCCGACCTGACGAGCCGGGCTCCGTTGTCCTCGGCCACCGCCAACAGTGCCGCCGGGTCGTCGTGCAGGTGCTGAATCCAGCGGGCGCCGCCGGGCAGGGCCAGGTGGCTGTGGCCGTCGACCATTCCAGGGACGAGAGTGGCCCCGCTGGCGTCGATCACCGCTAGGTCGGCTGCCTCCCGCGGGGCGGTCTCGGCCGGTCCCATCCAGGCGATGGTGTCCCCGGCGACCAGCACCGCCTGGTCGAGCACCAGATCGGGGCCACGGGCATCGGTGACGGCACAGCCGTCGTACAGCACAGGCACGCGTTGAGGCTACCGCCGCGGGTCTGGTGACTGGTGACTGGTGTCTGGAGACTGGTGACTGGTGACTTCCTAGGGGCTGTACCGCCACACGGTGACGACGATGACGTCGTCCTCGTCGATCACCGTGCCGGGGCCGGGGACCATCGCCTGGACCAGGCCGTCGTTGTCGGGGACGCCGGTGGTGACCTCCTCGAACACCCAGGAGAAGTTCACGTTGCTGCTGTCGCGCAGCTGGGCGAGAGCCTGGGTGGCGGCGGTCTGGGTGGAACCGATCAGGTTGGGCACCTGCACCATGGGGGAGAGGCCGTTGGAGACCTCGATCACCGCAGTCGTGCCCTGGCGGATTCGCTCCCCGGGAAGCGGATCCGAGCCCACCACCCTTCCGGCGGGTTCCTCCGCGTTGACCAGCTCGACCTCCACCTCGAGGCCGGCCTGGAGGACCTCGTCCTCGGCATCGTCGATGCGGAGACCGATCACATCGGGCATCGCGACGCGCGGCGTGGTGTAGTAGACCTCGATGCCCGACGGGTCCGGCGCAAAGTCCTCCACGGCCATGTCGGCCACGACAATGAGCATGAACTCCCGCCAGATCGGCGCCGGGGCGCTGGATCCGAACATCCGGTCGATCGTCTCGCGGTCCTCCCGTTCGGGCTTGACCACCACACTGCGCATTTCGCGCTGGGCGTCGGGGTACCCCACCCACACCGAGGTGGTGACCTGCGGGATCCCCCCGACGAACCAGGCATCGCGGTACGACTCGTGGGTGCCCGTCTTGCCGAATTGCGGTCGATCGATTCTGGCGTTGCGCCCGGTACCGATGGCGACCGCCTTCTCCAGCGTGTTGAGGATGGCGGCGCCGAGGGCAGGTTCGAGCACCTGGGTGGCCGCGACCTGGTGCTGGTAGATGACGTTGCCGTCGGCGTCCTCGATCCGCTCGATCAGGTAGTTGTCGACCCGCAGTCCCTGGTTGGCGATCGTGGAGAACGCCGATGCCATCTCCAGAGGGCTCACCGCCTGGGCCCCGAGCACGATCGCCGGCACCGCCCCCAGCGGCGACCTGATCCCCATGCGGTGAGCGACGTCGACGATGTTCTCCGGCCCCACCGCGATCGACACCTGGCAGAACACCGTGTTGGTGGACAGGTACAGCGCCGCCTCGAGGGTTCGGATTCCCGGTTGGTTGGTGCCGGCGTTGGCGCACTTCCACGGCTCGATGCCGCCGTAGTCGAGCGTCTGCGGGGTCGTCATGTCCCAGTAGGAGTTGAGCGGGATGCCCTGCTCCAACGCCGCCACTGCGCCGAACGGCTTGAAGGCCGACCCGGGGTTGCGCCGGCCCTTGGTGGCCAGGTCGTACTGGCGCTGCCCGGCCTCGAGATCGGTGCCGAAGTCGAGCCCCGAGGCCATGACCAGGGTGGCGCCGGTGCGGTTGTCGACCATGGCGATGGCGCCGGTGGGCAGGTCCGTGCCCGGGGGGAACCACTCCTGGAGGACGCGGCGGGCCTCCGCCTGGAGGTGGAAGTCGACCGTCGTGTAGATCTTGAGTCCGCCCCCACCGGCGCATTCGGTGTCGTCGGCGGGGCAGCCGAACACGGCCCGCTTGCGCTGCAGGTAGGAGGCGCCCAGGCCGAAGCGGGCATCGTTGAGGATGCTGTCGCGGGCCGCGATCAGCACCTGGGGGGCGGGGTCGGTGGACTCCACGTGGACGACGGTCCGGATCGGTTCCGCCTTCGCCGCCTCACCCTCGGCGGAGGTGATGTAACCCTCCTCGACCATGTTGTCGATCACCGCATTGCGGGCGCGTAGCGGGATCGCGCTGTCGTTGCGCAGGTTGTAGAGGGAGGGATTGCGGATCGGGATGGTGATCGCCGCGGCCTCGGCGATGGTGAGCTGGCCGAGGGACTTCCCGAAGTACTCCTGCGCCGCGGCGGTGACCCCGTAGGCATTCGATCCGAAGTAGATGGAGTTCAGGTAGTACTCGAGGATCTGTTCCTTCGAGAAACGCCGCTCCAGCTCGATGGCGATCGTCGCCTCGGCGACCTTGCGCTGCAGGGTCGGCTCGCTTCCGACGAAGTTCTGCTTGACCACCTGCTGGGTGATGGTCGAGCCGCCCTGCTGGGGGCCGCCGCGCAGGTCCCCGACCAGGGCCCGGACGATCGCCTGGAAATCGATCCCGGCGTGCTCCATGAAGTCCTCGTCCTCGGCGGAGAGGACGGCACCGATCACGAGGTTGGGGATGTCGTCGAAGAGGGTGGGCTGGCTGTTGCGCTCGGTGAGCTGGCCCAGGAGCACGCCGTCTGCGGTATAGACGGACGACAGACGCGAGAGGTCGGGGAGATCGAGGACCATCGAGCCGACGTCGGGGATCCATTGCGCGCGGAGGTCTTCGATCGTGCCGTGGGCGCTGTTGGCCCCGAGGAAGGTGATGAGGGCGAGCCAGGTGGAGCCGACCACCGTGATGGCGGCGAGAATCGCCGCCGCGGTGAGGCGGCGTCCCTTCTGCTCGGCGTGTTCGGCTTCGTGGATGGAAATGTCCATGCCGCGTCCTAAGGGGGTGAACGAATGGGTCGCTGGCTCCATCACACCTGATCCCGGGGCGAGCCCATTCGCTCACCCCCTGAAAGACGTCGGTGGGAGCGGCCGGGTTCCCCGGGTTAGCATCCCCTTCCGACCACTCCGAGTGTACCGATGACCCCCGACAAGCCTCGCCGCGCCACCAGCGGCTTCGAGATCGACCCTGTCTACGGGCCTGCTGCGCTCGCGGGATGGGATCCGGCGCGCGCCCTCGGGGAACCCGGGGAGTACCCGTACACCCGGGGTCCGCATCCGACGATGTACGTCGGGCGGCTGTGGACGATGCGTCAGTACGCCGGGTTCGGCACCGCAGCCGCCACCAATGAGCGCTTCCATCGCCTCCTCGCCGCCGGGCAGACCGGGTTGTCGGTCGCATTCGACCTTCCCACCCAGATGGGGCTCGACTCCGACGCCGTGCTGGCCCGCGGTGAGGTGGGCAAGGTCGGCGTCGCCATCGACTCCCTCGACGACATGCGCACCCTGCTCGGCGACCTCCCTCTGGGCGAGGTGTCGACCTCGATGACCATCAACGCCAC
>DNGH01000144.1 GCA_003486285.1 Actinomycetota bacterium | reverse complement strand
GCTTCGTCCAGCTGGTAACGACCACTCATCCCCCGATCTTCTTCGACCCCCGTGTCGAGGCCGCGTATTACCAGGCCGGTCACGATCGGATAGACGGCGTCGGAGAGACGGTGACCTCCGTATTCGGAGAAGTGGAAGACCCATTCGCAGGCGTCGTCTGGCCCACCGATCGTGAGGAGCTGGCAGCGGTCCTGGAGGAATGGGTGCACGTGGGCCCGGGCGAGCCGCCTCGAGAGGTACAGCTGCTCCAGCTCGTCGCCGCCATCCTCCGCGAGCGGACCCTCGAGCCCGACATCCGAGCTGCCCTCATCGAGATGCTCGCCACACTCGACCTCCAGGTCACAGCGGCCAACAACATCGTTACCGTGACCGTCGACTACCAGCAACAGGCGCCTCTTCGCTACTCCGTCAGCTTCGACGGCGAAGCCAACCTAAGTTCCGAGTCCACGACACTGCTGGACACGACTCACGAACCCCACATCCCCGCGGGCACGGTGATCAGCCGCGCAACCTACACACCACCCATCATCGTTCCCGACCTCCAACCACCCGACTGACCCTCCGGCTCTGAGTGGATGCGGCCGGATCAACCTGGTCTATCCACATCGTGGAGGATGTACGACCCCCGGATGACCCGTGTTCGCTCGTGTAGCTCGCAACTGGAACGCTGGAACCGTGCCTTCACCGACTCCCACTCGGTTCGGCTGACCAGGGCCTCATGGGCGGGTTCCTCGGACCAGAGGGGCGCGCTTCATCGGACGCTGATCAGATCACCCACGTGCAGGCGTTGGATGTCGCGGGCTGACGGTGGGCCGGGAACAGTAATACCCCGAACGGCGAATAGGGGGTAGAGGGGACTCACGTAAAGGAACCAATGCGAAGTACCCCACTCGACCCAGATACGAGCCATCGACGCCATCGCTGGTGGGTCGCCGCCATCGTCCTGATCCTCGTCATGGTGATGGTGGCGGCACCGGCGTTCGCCGTGGTTGAGAAGTCGGGTTTCAAGGACTGTGGCGGCAACTACGTCGCTGTACGTTCACTGGGAACCGAGGAGATCCGCCACTACGCACCCACCGGTAGCCAGATCGGATTCTGGGACAACGGCGGTTCCTTCATCCAGCGAAACTCGACGACCTTCTACTTCAGCACGTCGTGGAAGGTGACCAGCACAGGCAGCCTGAACAATCCGGGAACCTACGCCTGGTGCTGGGGGAACTGACAACGCCGAGTGATCTCGCGCCCACCCGATCCAGAGTGGGCTCGAGATCACGCCCTTTAGACCGGGCTACCTGTGAGACTGGCAGCGCCATGAGGAGACGCTCCGGTTGCGCCAGCCTGAGTGGGGTTGTCCGGTATTGGGGGGCGGTGCTGCTCGCCGGGATCCTCATCGGATGCGGTGGCGGCGCCACCGACGCGGGTTCCACCACCTTTGTGGTTGCCACCACCACGCCGGTGACGACGACGAGCGCTGCGACAGAGCCGATTACGACCACCCTCAACCCCCTGCCCATAGCGATCACCGGCTATGGCGACTTCAGTGGGGTCGATTACGCCGACGTGGACCGATTCTTGGTGATGCGCCTCACGGTGCAGTGCATGCAAGATCATGGATTTCCGGTCACCCTCATCCCGCCCGGTGATGGGATCGACTTCGCTGCCGTTCCCCTCGACCAGAATCTCTTGGCGCAACGCTACCTCGATGCCTGCCGAGCCGGCCTGAATCTCCCACCAGGCCGCAGCTACACACCCGAAGAGCTGCGCGAGCTGTACCGCATCTGGGTCGAGGAGGTCATACCCTGCCTCGAGGACCTCGGCTACACCGCGCCTGAGCTCCCTACCGAGGACTATGTCGCCGAGAACTACTACTTAGATCCCTACGACCCATATGGGAACGTACCCGTCTTCAAACTCAACGAGGCGTACGCCGCCTGCCCATTGCACCCCTCGCCTTGGATCATCGCCCCCTGACGCCGAGTCGCTCATCGTCGCCTGATCCACGGCTCAAGGGGTTCGCGTCCATATCACGTCCACAAGAGGATGCGAGCGAACCCGAACCGGCGCGAACTGATGAGGGCCAAGCGCCCTTATGCCGCAAGGCATTTTGCCAAGAGCCACCTCGCACCTGAACTCTGAACATCCCTGACACGGAAGAGGTCACTGGTTCAATCCCAGTAGCGCCCACCAACCGGAACCCCTTGCGGTGCACGGGGTTGGCGCCGATCACCGTTCGAGCCCCAGACCCCGCCGTCGAGGCCGCGTCCACATTGCGTCCACATGAGATGGGTCCCAGGGTGGGGCCAGGGTGTCGGCGGCGCCTCTAGGCCTTCGTAGAGGTGGCCGTAGACGTCGAGGACGGTCTTGACGCTGGTGTGGCCGAGCCGGGCGGTCGTCCCGGCATGCTGGCCTTACCCCGGGAACAGGAGTACCCCGAGCGGCGAATACGAGTTAGAGGGGGACAACCGAGGGTCTATGGGAAGGGAGGTCGAAATGCGGAGGCGCCTCGTAGCCGTGTTGCTTGTGTTGGGCCTCGTGTTCTGGGTTGCCCTGCCAGCTGTCGCTGTCACTGGCGTTGCACAGTGTGGCGGAGGTGGCTACATGTACACGCAGGGAACCGCAACCCACTGGCAGCGTCACACGACGCCCTACGGAACGGTGGACTTCAATTACGAGGGGGTCGCGACAAAGCAGAAGTCTTGGGGCTTCAGGACGGGTTCGGTGTCGTGGGAGGTGATCGGATACCAGCTTACGAGCGGTAACGGCTTCTGTGTCCAGTGAGGTAGCCACGTGACGCGCCAAGATCTGCTGCGTATCGCCCTTGGAGTAGCTCTTGTCGGGGCTGTTGGTGGTGTGTCCGTATTTGTTGTTGGCGGGGGGGTGCCCAGTCGAAGAGGGGCGCCCCCGCCATCACCTGACGGCAAATTGGAGGTAGTAGCGCCCTCGGTTCCCCGCGGAAGCCAGGAGCACACGGAATTTCTCGTCGAGTGCCTGACGGACAAGGGGTTCCACGTCGAGGGCGAGTCCCAGCAAGGTGTCGGAGTCATCACGGCAGATGTCAGCGACGCTCAGGCTGAGGCATATAGCGACGCCTGGATCGCATGCGACGAGGAGGCTCAGGAATCTCTTGGTCTTCGGCCGCTGACGGTGCCTTCGGTTGAGGAGCTGGGGCTTTGGTATGACGCGTTCCTGCTCACCAACCAGTGCCTGATCGAGCACGGCTACCCCACTGTCGCACCGCCTTCCAAGGACCTATTCATAGACCGGTATATGTCCTCGGGCTCGACCTGGCACCCCTATGACGCGGTGCCGGAGGCTAACCTTCATGCAGCTCCTGGTGATGCCATGACGCCTGCCGCGGCTCGGGGTCGCGAGATTCGGGAGACATGCACGGCGGATCTCGGCGTGCTGATCCCGCAGGTTCTAGACAACCGGGAGTGAAGTTCGCGATCGGGCCCACCCTGTGATCCTGGCAGCGTCATACCGGCACACCACGATTCCGGCGGGCCGAGTGGAGAAGCCCTGAGCTGGGGGATAGTCGTCATCGTCCTGCTCTTCGTCCTGGTCGCATGCGATGGCGGCGCCACCGACTCGGACTTCTACCACGTCGGTGGTTGCGAGGACCGCCGGCCAAGATGACGACAACGGTGATAGGGCCGACCAGCACGACTCTCGACCCGTTGCCCACGGCGACCACCGGCTACCGGCGACTTCTCGGGGTCTGGCGACCCGCAAGATGGACCAGAGTCGGGCGACGGCGACGGGCGACGGGCACCCGGTAACCTCGCTCCAGTCTCACCGAGGAGCCGTGCCGTGTCGCTCACCGTGCTCGACCACCCGCTCGCCAAGCACTACCTGACCGTGCTGCGCGACAAGAGCACGATGCCGGAGGAGTTCCGCTCGGCGGCGCGCCGGCTGTGTTACGTGCTCACCATGGAGGCGACCCGCGACCTCCCCATCAAAGAGCACCAGGTGGAGACTCCTTTGGAGAAGACCACCGGGTTCGAGACCTCGAAGGTGGTGGCGATCGCGGTGCTGCGCGCCGGGCTGGGCCTTTTGGATGCGGTGATCGACCTGATCCCGTACGTCAAGGTGGGCTTCGCCGGGGTGCAGCGCAACGAGGAGACCGCAGAGCCGATGGAGTACTACTTCAAGCCGCCCGACCTGGAGCGGGCCACGGTGCTGGTGCTGGAACCGATGCTCGCCACGGGTGGATCGTTGTCGTGGGCCATCGGCAAGGCCAAGGCCTCGGGAGCCAGCCGGATCACCGCCCTGTGCGTGGTGGCGGCGCCGGTAGGGGTCGCCCGCATCCAACGCGAGCACCCCGACGTGCACCTCGTCGTGGCGGCTGTCGACCGCGACCTCAACGATCGGTTCTACATCCAGCCCGGCCTCGGTGACATGGGAGACCGTCTCTTCGGCACGACATGACCGACTTCGAGAGACGGGTGGCCGCGGTCCTGGAGCGGCTGGCTCCGGGTGAGGTGACCACCTACGGCGAGGTGGCGGCCGAGGCGGGACGGCCCGGTGCGGCCCGGGCGGTGGGCCGGATCCTCGCCACCTCCCACGGCGACTTCCCCTGGTGGCGCGTCGTCGCCGCCAACGGGCGCCTGGTCCCCGGCAGCGAAGCCGAGCAGGAAAGGCGGCTCCGCGCCGAAGGTGTCACGGTGACCGGCGGACGCGTGCCCAGAATGGGGAGGAGATGAACGTCACCGAGCTGATCGAGCGCAAGCGCGACGGGCACCGGCTGCAGTCGGACGAGATCGCCACGCTCATCACCGACTTCTCGGCCGACCGGGTGCCCGACTACCAGATGGCGGCGATGCTGATGGCGATCGTGTGGCGCGGCCTCGACGACGGCGAACTGGCGGCCTGGACCGAGGCGATGCTGCACTCCGGCGACGTCCTCGACTTCTCCCACGTCGCCGCCCCCAAGGTGGACAAGCACTCCACCGGTGGGGTGGGCGACAAGGTGAGCATCCCCCTCGCCCCGATGGTGGCCGCCTGCGGCGTGGCGGTGCCGATGATGAGCGGCCGGGGCCTCGGCCACACCGGGGGCACCCTCGACAAGTTGGAGTCGATCCCCGGGTTCCGCACCGCACTCGATCCCAAGGAGTTCACCAGGATCCTGGAGCGCACCGGTCTGGTGCTCGCCGGGCAGTCGGAGACCCTGGTTCCCGCCGATCGCCGCATGTACGCGTTGCGCGACGTCACCGGAACGGTTCCCTCCATCCCCCTCATCGCATCGTCGATCATGTCCAAGAAGCTGGCCGAAGGCCTCGACGCCCTGGTGCTCGACGTCAAGGTGGGCAGCGGCGCCTTCATGAAGAGCCGTGAATCGGCACGCGACCTCGCCGAGACCATGGTCGGGCTGGGCGCCGCCCACGGCACCCGGGTGCAGGCGCTGATCACCGACATGAGCCAGCCGCTCGGAGCCGCGGTGGGCAACGCGCTGGAGATGGTCGAGTCCCTCGAGGTGCTGCGGGGCGGCGGACCGGCCGACCTGGTGGAGATCACGCTGCGCCTCGGCATCGAGATGCTGGTGATGGGCGGCGTCGCCGCGGACCCCGCCGCCGCCCGAGCGATGCTGCAGCGCACCATCGCCGACGGCAGCGCCTTTGCCAAGTTCGAGGAGGTCGTCGTCGCCCAGCGCGGCGACCCGAAGGTGCTCCACGACCCCACCCGCCTCCCCCAGGCGCCGGAAGAGACCGTGATCACCGCCGGCCGCGGCGGGTTCGTGAGCCGCTGCGATGCCCTCGATCTCGGCGTGGCCGCGGTACGCCTCGGTGCGGGCCGGACCACCAAGGAGGAGGCGATCGATCCCGGGGTGGGCTTCACCGTCTGCGTCAAGGTGGGGGACGAGGTCGCCGCCGGCGATCCCCTGATCCGGATCCGCTGGCGCCGTCCCGAACGCCTGGCCGCGGCGCAGCCTTTGGTGGAACGCGCCGTGGTCATCGCTGATGACCCGGTGGCGGCGCTCCCTTTGATCCTCGAGGAGGTGCGATGAACTACGAAGCCGTGGCACGGGCCGTCACCGCGATCGCGCACCGCACCGGACGAGACCACCATCGCCTCGCCGTCGTTCTCGGCTCGGGGCTTTCGGGGTACGCCGCCACCCTCCCCGGAGCCATCGAGGTGCCCTACACCGAGATCCCGGGCTTCCCCGTGCCCGGCGTCGCGGGCCACGCCGGGTCGCTCTTCTCGGCCGAGTACGACGGTGCCGGGGTGCTGGTGCTGGCGGGGCGGGTGCACCTCTACGAGGGCTGGGAGATGGACGACCTCGTCCTGGCGGTCCGCACCGCGGTGGCGTCGGGATGCTCGACCGTGATCCTGACCAATGCCGCAGGTGGCGCCGGCGACTCGACCGCTCCCGGCGACCTGGTCCTGATCCGCGACCACATCAACCTGACGGGACGCAATCCCCTCTTCGGCCCCAACGACGACCGACTCGGACCGCGCTTCCCCGACATGTCCACGGTGTACCAGCAGCAACTGCGCGACCGGGCGCGCCGCATCGCCGCCACCGTCCAGGTCCCCCTCGGTGAGGGCGTCTACGCCTGGTTCCCGGGGCCGTCCTACGAGACCCCGGCGGAGGTGCAGATGGCCAAGCGCCTTGGGGCGGATCTGGTGGGCATGTCCACCGTTCCCGAGGCGATCGCGGTGCGCCACATGGGAGGCCAGGTGCTCGGGATCTCGCTGGTCACCAACTTCGCCGCCGGATTGTCGGAGACGCCGCTCAGCCACGAAGAGGTCACCGCCACCGCCAACGCCTGCCGCGACCAGATCACCAGGCTGCTCGGGGCGCTCATCCCGGAGCTGGCGGCGGATGCGGGCGGCGAGACGGGGGCCGCGGCCACCTAACATCGCCGGGCCAACGACGAGGAGGGTCATGAAGATCGCCGTCTGCGTCAAGCAGATCCCGGATCCGGCCACCCCCTACACCCTGGACCCGGCCACCCACTTCGTGGTGCGTCCCGCCGAACAGGTGCTCGACGACACCGACCGCTACGGGATCGAACTCGGCCTGCAGCTGGCCGAGGCCACCTCGGGATCGGTGACCCTGGTGTCGATGGGACCGGCGGGCAATCTCCAGGGGATTCGCCAGGCGCTCGCCATGGGGGCCGACAAGGCAGTCGTCGTGAGCGACCCGGCGCTGCGGGGCTCGGGGGCCGCCGTCACCGCCCGGGTGCTGGCGGCGGCGATCGCCCGGGAAGGATTCGACCTGGTCGTCACCGGGACCGAGTCCACCGACGGCTACTCCGGAGTGATGCCCCAGATGCTCGCCGAGTTGCTCGACCTCCCCGCCCTCACCTTTGCCCGCAAGGTCAGCCTCGAGGGCACCACGATCCGGGTCGAGCGGCAGACCGCGGCCGGTTACGACGAGGTCGAGTCGGCACTCCCGGTGCTGATATCGGTGACCTCGGGTGCCGTCGAGCCCCGCTATCCCACCTTCAAGGGGATCATGCAGGCCAAGCAGAAGCCGGTTGACCAGCCGACGGTCGCGGACCTCGGCCTCGATGCCGCGGCCGTCGGTGCCGCCGGGTCCGGCCAGTCGATCACCGCGGTGCGCCCCGCTCCGGAGCGCGCCGGTGGAGTCAAGATCAAGGACGAGGGCGAGGCGCACCTGGAGATCATCAAGGTGCTCGAAAGGACCAAGGTGATCTGAGATGAAGATCTTCGTCTTCGCCGAACTCAACACTGCCGGTCCGTCGACGATCTCCTTGGAGATGCTCACCAAGGCGCGCAACCTCGGTGGCGAGGTGGCGGCGTTCGCCGTCGGCGCCGGCTCGGACGCCGCCTTCGCCACTCTGGGGGCTCACGGTGCGACCACCGTCCATCACCTCGATCCCGGAGATGCCCTGCCCGCCGCCGCCGCCGCCGCCGCACTGGCGGGCCTGGTCGGCGACGGCGACCTGGTGTTCTTCGGGCTCACCCAGACCGACCGCGATGTCGCCGGGCGGCTCGCCGCCCGTACCGGAGCCGCGGTGCTGTCCAATGCCGTCGATGTCAAGGTCGAGGGCGGGAGCGTCGGCGTCGTCAACGAGATCCTCGGGGGGAGCACGCTGGTGGAGACCGAGTTCACCGGCTCGGGACCGCGCCTGGTCGTGGTCAGGCCCAAGTCGTTCACCGCCGAGGCCGGGGCCGCCGCCCAACCCCAGGTGCACACCGTTCCGGTCCCCGACACCGGCCGTTCCGGTGCGGCCCGGATCACCGCCCGTCATGCCGAGGAGTCGCAGGGCCCATCACTCGCCGACGCCGCGGTGATCGTCAGCGGTGGCCGCGGGCTGGGCAGCGCCGAGAAGTTCGGCCTGGTCGGCGAACTCGCCGGGATCCTCGGAGCCGCGGTCGGCGCCACCCGGGCCGTGGTGGACTCGGGCTGGGTGCCCTACTCGGTGCAGGTCGGCCAGACCGGCAAGACCGTCAAGCCGAGCGTCTACATCGCCTGCGGCATCAGCGGGGCGATGCAGCACCTGGTGGGGATGAAGGACTCGACGACGATCATCGCCATCAACAAGGACGAGGAGGCCCCGATCTTCGCGGTCGCCGACCTCGGGGTGATCGGCGACGTCCACCAGGTCCTGCCCAAGCTGATCCAGGCGCTCAAGGCCCGCTGACCGGCGGCGCGGGATGATGCCCTCGATACCGGATGCGGAGCGCCGCACCCGACTCGGGGTGCGGCACCACCTCGCCGGACCTGCGGTCGACGTCGCGACCGTCGCCGCCGATCTGGTGGGGCTGCACTCGAGCGATCCGGCCACGCCCCACCTCTCGGCGCGGGCCCGGGTCGGCGGGTTCCAGGTGGCCGACCTGGAGCGGGCGCTGTACGACGACCGCTCCCTGATCCGGATCCTGGGGATGCGGCGCACCTTGTTCGTGGTGCCTCCGGGGCTGGCCGGGATGATCGATGCCGCCTGCACTCAGAAGCTGGCGCCACCTGAGCGCAATCGGCTCATCGCCATGCTCGAGGATCAGGGGGTCGCCAAGAACGGACGCCGCTGGCTGGACCGTGTCGCCAAGGCCACGCTCGCCGCCCTCGACGAACGCGGCGCGGCCACGGCCACCGAGTTGTCTGCGGCGGTACCCGACCTGAAGGTGAGACTCCGCTTCGGTGCGGGGAAGAAGTGGGAAGGCGAGATGGGAGTGTCCACCCGGGTGCTCTTCCTCCTTGCCACCGAGGGCCAGATCGTGCGCGGCAGGCCTCTCGGCACCTGGTTGTCCAGCCAGTATCGCTGGGCGCGGCTGGAGTCGTGGCTGGGCGTGCCCCTGGCGAATTGGGATGCCGCCACCGCCCGGACCGAGTTGGTGCGGGCCTGGCTGCGCGGCTTCGGCCCGGGAACGCTGACCGACATCAAGTGGTGGACCGGTTGGAGCCTCGGCGAGACCCGCGCCGCGGTCGCCGCGGTGCATGCCGTCGAGGTCTCCACCGAGGCCGGACCGGGCTTCGTGCTGCCGGGCGATCTCGATCCGACGCCCCCGCCGGCCCCCTGGGCGCGGTTCCTCCCCTCGCTCGATCCCACCGTGATGGGTTGGAAGGATCGCGTCTGGTACCTCGGGCCTCACGCCGCGACGTTGTTCGACCGCAACGGCAACGCCGGGCCGACCGTGTGGTGGGAGGGGCGGGTCATCGGGGGGTGGACCCAGCGTCAGGACGGGACGATCGCCTATCGCCTGCTCGAGGACCCCGGAACCGAGGGGAGGGAGATGGTGGCGGCCGAGGCCGGGGCGCTGGAGACGTGGCTCGGCGGGGTGCGAGTCCGACCCCGCTTCCCCACCGGCATGGAGCAGAGCCTGGCCGGGTGATCGCTAGTGGTGGCTGTCGATCAGATGCGCGCTGCCGGTGATCATGTCGCGCGGCACCGGCTCGGGGAGCAGGAGCGACGTCAGGATCACCACCACCGCCAGCCCGGCGACAGCCCACCAGATCGCGGCGGTGTCGAACCACGAAGCCGCGGCGCCCAAGTAGACGGCGAGGGCGATCAGGCCCCAGCCGACCTGAACCAGTACCCGATGTCCGGTGGTGAGCTTCCAGTCGCGAAGGTGGGTGGTCTGCGTGGTCACCCATCCCTATCGGCGCCGCCACCCCCCGAGTCAACCCCTGCTTGCGGGAATCAGGGGAGCCTGAAGCCGAAGGGGATCAGCTCCTCCAGGGTGTGCACCCGGGGGCCCTCGGGGGCCGCCACCACCACCCGGTCCACGTCGAATTCGACCATCAGCTGGCGGCAATTGCCGCAGGGATAGCCAGCCGTATCGGCGTCGATGCATGCCACCGCCACCGTGTCGATCTTGCGGACACCGGCGGAGACCGCCCGGGCGATCGCCGCCGCCTCGCCGCAGATCGCGGACCCGTAGGCGCTGTTCTCGACGTTGGCTCCGGTGTATCGGGTCCCGTCCGCCGCCACCACCACCGCTCCCACCCGGAAATGGGAGAAGGGCGCATAGGCATTCAGGGCCGCTTCCTTGGCGAGGGCGAGCAGTTCGAGGTCGGTCACCATCCCTCCAGGAGCGAGTCGACGAACTCGCCGGGGGCGAAGTCTCGCAGGTCGCCGGGGCCCTCACCCACTCCGATCAGCTTGATCGGGATGCCCAGCTCCCGTTCGATCGCCAGGGCGATCCCGCCCCGTGACGTGCCGTCGAGCTTGGCCACCGC
>DNGH01000164.1 GCA_003486285.1 Actinomycetota bacterium | reverse complement strand
GTCGAGCTCCGCAACCGACGTAAGTTCGAGCAGGTCGGGATCGTCCTCGAAGAGCACCGAAGTCCGTGAGACCAGGCAGGGGACACCGAGGAGATAGCTCTCCATCGGCGTGATCGGATGACACTCCGACAGCGTCACATGCAGATTCAGCTCCACTCCCGCCAGCAGGGGGAGGAAACGCTCCGCCGGGAGTTCTCCGTGGGCAATCACTCGCTCTTCAGGGAGCCACGACACCGCCGGCATCCGCATCAGGTGGGCGGTGGCGCCCAGCAGCAATGCCGCCGCCACCTGGGTGGTCACATTCTTCCGCCAATAGGGGTCGAGCATGACGCCGACATGCCTTCCTGGACCGAGGTCATCGGGCACCACGGAGGGGACCTCCGGCACCCTGTTGAGCAGTTCATGGGTGTCGTAGCCGAGGTGGCGGAACACCTCGGCTAGACCCTGTTTCACGAAACCGACGCGGTCGATGACACCCTCCCTTGCCAGGTCGAGCACCTCAGCCACCCGCTCCGCCTCACCGGCGTCGGTCCCGTGCTGTGCCAGAGAGGCGTGACTCACCGCAGCCACGGCGACCCCCGCGGCCTTGAGGGCGCGGGCCAGGGTCGCCGCCCCCGGAGGCCAGCCTTGGATGACCAGCCGCTCGACACCGGCATCGCGTGCTGCCCGAGCCACTTCCGCACCAGTGACCGCTAGGTCGGCGGCCTCGAAGACGGGAGTCCGGAAGGCGTAGGTGGCCGCGCGTACGCCCCGCCACTGGGGATGGCACACCTGAACCACGGGCGTCCCAGGCGGGAACGCGACTGTGGGGCTCTGTCGCCTACCTCGCAGCACGCCGCCCACGATAGGTAGCTCGTTGGCTACCACCCGGCGTCATCCCTACCGCCGGCGCAGACAGCCACCGGACCCCGGGGCGATGAGCGGCAACCACCCAGAAGGCGAAGGACATGGACCGGAATCCCTCACCCCACCCTTGATGTGGGTGGGTCTTCAGCGTGCACTCTTCCCGGGGGCGGCTCGGATGCGGGCGACCGTCCAGATCAGCGCGGCGAAGGCGAGGGCAATGAGATGCAGCGTGTAGCTGGCATGGGACATCCAGGGTCCCTGGTTCATGAAGTATCCCTGTGCCGGCCAAGACTGAGCGGTGTCTGGACCAAAGTCGGGAATCCAGAGCCAGAACTTGGAGGCAACCAGCGCGGTGCCCACCACTACGGCTGCGACCCTGGGTGTGAACTTCGCCTTGTCCAATGCGATCGCCAGAGGGAGTACGAAGAACGGATACATTGGCAGCAGTTGTCGCGACTCGCTGTTGATCGCCATCACGATCGAGAGCAGTGCGACAAGGGACATCCCGACGCCGAGACGCCCCAACACCGCGCACATCTCTTTCCATCGGGTACCCATCAGGGCCATCGCAGGCCCAAAGTATGCGAGGTGCGCCACCCCGAACACGAGGGGCAGAGGCTCGAGCCACCAGTTGAAGTGGGAGAAGAAGTACATGTTCTCCAGATAGTTGAGTGGTGTGGTCGGCACCCCCTGGTAGCCATTGGCCGAGAGCGCCCCATAGGCCCAAAAGATGACGACAGCCCCGACGACAAGAATGGCGAGCCGGCTGAAGGAGAGTGCCCTCAGAACTCGCGATGGTGGCGCAAGTGCCGGGCTGGCCTTGAGGAGCGGGCGGAGTGCGGCCAGCAGAAACGCGATCGTGGCGAGAATCCCGATGACTCGCAGCGCCCTGTCGATCGGGTCTAGAACCGCTCCGTCGTCTCTATCGGTCAGCAAACCCAGGACGACATATCCCAGGGTGATGAGACCGAGGGCGGCCGAGACCCAGCCGCGCTCCTCGTGAGGCTCCTCGGTGGGCCCCCCTCGGGGGAAAGCGAATAGCAGAGCACCGATCAGGACCAGGCTCGGGAATACGAACGCACCTGCGATCCATCCGAGATATTGGAGAATCGGCCTGTCTGCCAGATAGCCGTATAAGAGGACCAGCCCCACGGTCAGCGCTGTCGTGTCCGTCAACACCGGGTAGTAGAAGTTCATCTTGAGGACGGCGAAGTTGATGAAGAGCGCCCCGTAACCGACCCAGGTTCCCCGTAGGGACAGGGATACGAGCCGGGCGATCCTCGACCAGAGGACCGCGGACACCATCAACATCATGGTGTTCAAGATCTCGAATCCCGTGATCACGTAAGGAATGGTCAGTGGCTTGCCGAGCACTCGCAGGATCCCCCACACCATTCCAGACGGGAGGATGCGTTGCACATACCACGCATCGAAGCTCCGATCCGTCAGAAGGTCGGAGAACCTGAGAACGTAATGGCCATACTGTGATCCGTCCCATCCCAACCCCCCGTAGACCGTGATCTTGTTGCCTGCGTAATGGGACACGGCCGCCGCCAGGGCGATCAGGCCCAGGACGACGATGAGGGGCCGGTGTCGGCGAAGGAATCCCAGTACCACCGCAGGGGCGGGGCCGCCCCGAAGCACACCCGCAGTCGGTTCCTCGCTCGTCATCCCTCGCCTAGTTGTCGGAACTCGTCGTAGTCGCGGATGTAATCGTCCGGGTCATAGGGGTGGGATGCGAACACGAGCAATGCCGCATCCGGGGAGTAGCGGTACTGGATGCCCCAGGTCATCGGGGGGAGGTAGACCCCTACGCCGGGGCTGTCCAGCGTGAACTCCTGCCGATTCCTGCCGTCGTCGGCAACGACGGCGCAGCTCCCGCGAATGCACACGAGAAACTGATGACACTCGCGATGGGCGTGCTCGCCTCTGGTCTCCCGGCTGGGTACGTCGTAGACGATGAAGAACCGCTGCGGCACGAATGGAATGTGCTTGCTGTACTCGCCAACCACCAGACTCCCTCGGATGTCGACGAATCGCGGGAGCCGGTGCACCGTGACCCCGCGCACCGACGTGGAGTGCGAATCGAACGCTGGCTCCGCCTCCCTCGATAGGGGCGGCACCCCGGTACCGGCGGCATCGGCATACCCGACGATCCGGGCCGGGTTTCCCACCACGATGGCGTTGGGCGGCACCGACCTCGTGACGACCGCACCGGCGCCAACCATCGCCGCCGAGCCGATCGAAATCCCCGGAAGGATGGTGGCGTTGGCCCCGATGGAGGCCCCACGATGAACCACGGTCTGCGGAAAGGACTCGGGGTGCTGCTTGCTGCGCGGGAAGGGATCATTGGTGAATGTGGCGTTGGGGCCGACGAACACATCGTCCTCGAGTCGAACCCCGTCCCAGAGCTGGACGCCCGACTTGATGGTGACGCGGTCTCCCACGGAGACGTCGTTCTCGATGAAGACCCCGTCGCAGATGTTGCAGTCGCTGCCGACCTGCGCCCCGGGCAGCAAGTGGGCAAAGGCCCAGATGCGGGTGCCGGAACCGACCCGACCGGTCTCGCAGATGGCATTGGGGTGGATGAACACCCCCTCGGCGTTGGGCTGGTCAGGTGTCATGCTTGCCTCCGAAACGCTCCGCGAGCATCGGGATCGCCACCGGCCGCGCCTTGGTGTTCTCGTAACCCCTCCAGGCGTAGGAGCCGACCAATCCGAGGCCGAAGAGGTTGAGACTTCCGAAGAAGAGAAGGAGGCCCACGGTCACGGTGTATCCGGGAACCGAGAACCATCCAAGCAGGCGGGCGACGAGGGTGATCGAGCCGAACGCCACCGACACCAGGATCCCAACGAGTCCCGTCACCGTGAGGAGGCGGATAGGGAGGTCGGTGAAGGCATAGACGCTGTCGGTTAGGTAGTTGAGGCGCTTGCGCAGCGTCCAGGTGGAGCGGCCCGCATGGCGTGGCATACGTTGGTACGGCACCTCGGATCGGCGGAAGCCAAGCCAGAAGAGCTGGCCCACGAGCGATGAACGGGCCTCCTTGAGCCGCAGCAACTGGTCGCGGATCGCACTGGTGCAGCCAAACACGTCCACCCCTCCCGGAGGCATCTCGGGAAGCACCATTCGTCGGTAGAGGCCCCAGAAGATGCGCGAAGCGACTCGGCGGAGGAAGGGGTCGTTGCGACCGATGCGGATGCCGACCACCACGTCGCTGTCACCCGACTGCAGCTTGGCGAACATCTCGACGATCAGGTCGGCGGGCTCCTGGAGATCGGCGGACATGACCGCGATCAGGGAGCCAGAGGCCTTCTCGAGCCCGACTCTGATCGCGGCAAACGAACCGAAGTTGCGAGAGAGCAGCACCAGCTGTGAGGGGAACGGCGCTGTGGGGAGACGGAAGCGCAGCAACTCGAAGCAGCGGTCAGGGCTGCCATCGACCACGAACACCGCCTCGACGGGTTGTCCCACTCGATCCTGGATGGCGGCCACTACTGCGATGAGGGCATCGATGGACTCCTCATTCCGGTAGACCGGGATCACCAAGGAGTGGGTCATGTCCGCCACGAGTTCACCCCCGCGATCACTCGATCGACCTCAGCGTCCGTCATCTCGGGAAAGCACGGGAGGGTGAGCACCCGATTGCATGCGTCTTCGGTCTGCGGCAGCGGAGCAAACCCACCCGGAGGTGCGGCGTAGTCGGGTTGGGGATAGTGGATGTCAGTGATGACCCCAACCTCGTGTAGGTGGCTTCGGAGGGACGACCGGTTGTCGGCGACGCAAACCGCGAGATGCACGACATCGCCATGACCGAGAGGGATGGGCCGAACCGCGGGGTGGTCGATCCCGGCTCGGTATGCGGCATCGATTTCACGGCGACGGCGGTTCCACTCCGAGAGCAGTGGAAGCTGCACCGTAAGGACGGCTGCCTGGAGCTCATCGAGCCGGCTGTTCCTCCCTCCTGAATCGGCCGTCAGGTACTTGCCGCCCCACCCGTACTGGCGGAGACGTCGTACCCGGGCCATCAGTCCACCGTCGGAGCCGACGATGGCGCCCCCGTCACCGAGGGCCCCGAGGTTCTTCGTCGGGTAGAAGCTGAAGCATCCCAGTGTCCCCCAGCCGCCCGCGGAGCGCCCCCCCAGGTTGGCACCGTGTGCCTGGGCGCAATCCTCGATGATCGGGATCGATCCAGCGGCGGCGACGACCCGGTCGACCGGAGCCATCCGACCGTAGAGGTGGGTGACTACGACTGCAGCGGTGTTCGGCCCCTGGGCCTGTGAGGCCAGCAATGGGTCGATCTGCAGGGTGGTTGGATCGATGTCTACGTAGACCGGTTGCGCTCCCACGGCCCGGATCGCGGTCGTCGAGTATCCGCCCGCGTTGGCGACAGTGATCACTTCATCACCGGGACCGATGTCGAGTGCCCGCAACGCGATCTCGATGGCGTCCGTTCCGTTGGCGACCCCCACCGCTTCCCCAGTGCCGCATAGAGCCGCCAGGGCCCCTTCGAACTCCGTCACGCGGGGCCCGAGGACGAACCATCCCGAGTCCAGTACTCCACCGATTGCCTGGTCCACGACCTTACGGATCGAGCGAGTGTGCCGAACAAGGTCGTTCACCGGAACGGACGGCCCCGGGCTGCTATCAGACATGGGCCGCTGAGTCTCCTCCACCATGTTGTGGAAGACTAAGGGTTCTCCACTCACCGAACGCCATCTCTCCCTGGGGGTCGGTGAATCTGGGTGATATATCGCGCCGCACCGGGGTGTTCTGAAGCGAGAAGTCGGTTCCGGTCTGAGTCCCCGCTATCGACGCGGCACTTAGCCCGAACACGCCGAGAGTTCGGGGTAGTGAGGACACAGTGAGGCGAGCTGGCCTGCGGTGTACGGCCCGAATCTGACCACCACAACATCGCCAGCAACCAACACGCTCCCCGGAGCCGGGAAGTCGGGCATGGCAGTCGATACGGCGACGAACTCGCCGCGTCGCTCGACGGGGAGTCCGGCCAGATCGCCATAACCCAGGGTTTGCAGGAAGAGGCCAATTCGCCATGCGTTGCCCCCGTCCCACTCGAAGAAAGAAGCGCCAATCGTCTCGAACCTATGTATCAGGCGGGCGCCGGCCCGATCCGGGATCCCGACGACCTCGAGGAACTGTGGGTCGGCACCTGCAACGCCGACTGCCAACTCGATCTCGTGGATCAATCGCGTCGCCGTGACGCGATCCTGTTCAAAAGCGAGACTTGACGACCCGAAGAGACTGTTGGCAGCGACGGCGAACTGCAGCAGCACTAACCCGGCCGTCGTCGCGACGATCGTCCTTGCTGGACCTCGAGGTGGTAGGCCTAGAGCCACCAGCCCGGCGAGTGCAAACGGGAGCGCGACCAGGAATCGGAGGGCAACGTGTCCACCGGAGAGCAATCCACCGGCGAACGGGACCGCCACCATGAGCGGGAAGACGAGCAGCAAGGCAATCCGAGAGGCGCGGCGGTGCGGAGTTCTGATCACGATCCAACTGAATGAAACAAGCAACATCGTGAGAAGAATTGGAAGGGCCCATAGCCTGTGGGCGTACACCGAGGGTTCTCCCCGGTAAACCACCCACGCTGTGCGGATCACGCTCATCACCACTGCTCCGGGCCGCTCTCGCAAGGCCTCCAGGTCGAAGAAGCCCTCGACGTATCCCGACGACCCCTCGTCGAGCACGGCCATGAAGATGACCTGTCCCGCCGCATAGATCGCGCCGGAAGCGGCAACGACGCCCGCAAGCGGAGCCAGGGGGAATCCCTCCGGATGCTTGCTCGCTGCGCGACGCACGGCCCATACGAGGTAGACGGCCACCAGGGCAAGGGCAAAGGTTTGATAGATGGCGAGGGCGAACGCGGCTGGTAGCGCGGCGAGGTACCGCTTTGAGCCTTCGTGCCGAGCAAAGAGGGCGATGCTCGCTGCGGTCATGAACAGGCCCACGCCAACCCCATAGTTGATGGTGTCGAACACATAGAGATAAGCCAGGGTCGGAGTCGCCAACGCAACGGCCCCAATCAGGAACTGCTCAGTGGGGTCGACCACATCCCAGGCCCTCAGCAGAACGAGCACCCCCAACATGTGGAAGCCCAGCCCCAAGGCCAGCGGCACAACAGGGACGACTGTGAAAGGAAGCAGTACGCGATTGAGCACGGCCATCCCCCAGCGCCACTGCGACACCCACGGCGTGGGATGAAAGGCGTTTGCGTGGATCTCTTCATCGATACTCAGGTTGAAGTTGAATAGCTGGAAGCCGTAGACCAGAACCAGGAGGGCGAAGAGGCCAACCAGCACGGTGGGGCGACCGGCGAATAGCGCGCGCAACTCCCTGCTCAGCAGACCTCGCTGCTGCCCGCTCGCCTCACTCATGTACTCCACCCTACCGGGCCACTTCGGAGCTGTAACGGGCATGGGACGGGGCGCGACAATGGAATTAGCGGGTGAGCGAGAGCACTACTCATCTTTCGGTGGGCACAGCAACGGTGCGGCGCATGCGGGTCGCTAGATTCGCGAAAGCCCATCCGGTGGGTCCCAGTAACCGGCCATGTCAATGGGCTTGGTGGGGACTTGGGTTGCAGTCAGCGGTTGGTGCGAGTCTCTGGTCCGGACTGGTCCGGACTGGTCAAGGCCGGGAGAGGTCCTAGGAGGTCTCGGTGGAGGTTGCGGTCATCGGCGCAGGTTACGTGGGTCTGGTGACTGCTGCGGGCCTCGCTCGCCTCGGTCACACAGTGAGACTGGCGGAGTCCGATGAGCTACGGCTCGCCATGCTCACGAAGGGCGAGTCACCCATTTACGAGCCGGGACTGCAAGAGCTCCTCTCGGAGGTGATCCAGTCGGGAGCGTTGAGCCTCTTCTCATCCAACCTTGACGCCGTGCGCGGAGCCGCCGTAGTCGTGATTGCGGTGCCAACACCGCAGAGTGCCTCGGGGGCAGCGGACACCACCATCGTCGAGCAAGTGGTTTCGGATATCGCCCCTCACCTGGATCTCGGCGCGGTCATCGCCCTCAAGTCGACCACACCCACCGACAGCTTCACACGTCTGCAGGAGACGCTCGATCATCATTCGAAGGGCGGTCACCTCGTGATCAACCCCGAGTTCCTGCGAGAGGGCGCGGCCGTCGCCGACTTCCTCAAGCCCGATCGGATCGTTCTCGGTGTGGCGAGCGATGGCGCAGTCGAGCGCATGACCTCCCTGTACGCCGACCTCGGTGCTCCGCTGGTGGTCACTGACCCGGTGTCGGCCGGGATCATCAAGTACGCCGCCAACGCCTTCTTGGCGACGCGCATCAGCTTTGCCAATGCGATCGCGAACGTCTGCGAGGCGGTCGGGGCTAATGTCCGCGATGTGCTGCTCGGCATGGGTTTCGACCGCAGGATCGGGTTCCACTTCCTCGACCCCGGTCCCGGATTCGGCGGCTCCTGTCTTCCCAAGGACACCCAGGCGCTAGTCGCCCTGGCCGACGAGGGGGGTTACGACTTCGCCCTTCTCCGTGGCGTCATCGACGTCAACCAGCAGCAGATGGCCCGAGTGCTCTCGAAGGTGCGCCGAGCGCTCAACGGTTCGGTGGCGGGTCGCACCGTCGGGGTGTGGGGTCTGGCATTCAAGGCCGGCACCGACGATGTGAGAGAGTCGCCCGCGGTGTGGGTGGCGAAGGAGCTCGCCAATGAGGGGGCGGTAGTCCTTGCTTATGACCCGAGGGCCCGGGTGGTGGACGACGGCATCACTCAGGTAGGCAGCGCCCTGGATGCAGTGCGCGATGCGGATGCGCTGGTCATCCTCACCGAGTGGGATGAGTTCCAGACCGTAAGCCTTGGCGAGCTGCGCACGACGATGCGCGGCCGGGTGGTGGTCGATGCCCGCAACCTTCTCGATCCGGAGGCGGTACGCCGTCATGGCTTCACGTACCTGGGGGTGGGCAGGTGAGAGTCCTCGTTACGGGTGGCGCAGGATTCCTGGGCCGGGCTCTTGTCTCGAGGTTGCTCGCTGTCGGCGACGACGTCGTGGTACTCGACAATCTCTCGTCGCCGAGCCCGCTCGGAGTTCCCGACGGCGCGCGGTTGATTGTCGGAGATGTCATCGACCCACCGGATGTTGGTGGGCCATTCGCGCGAATCTTCCACATGGCTTCTCCGGCATCTCCACCCCGGTATCTGCTCGATCCCATCGGCACGCTGCGTGCCGGAGCCGAGGGCACCAGGCGGATGCTCGACCTGGCGGGGAGTTGGGGTGCCAGACTCCTGTACACGTCCACCTCTGAGGTATACGGCGATCCCGAGGTACATCCCCAATCCGAGAGCTACTCGGGCTCCGTTTCACTGCTCTCCTCGCGCGCCTGCTACGACGAGGCCAAGCGATACGGCGAGGCATTGGTGTACGCCTATCGGCGAGCCGGTGTCGTGGAGGACAGCCGAGTTGCCCGGATCTTCAACACCTACGGCCCAGGCATGGACCCGGCGGACGGGCGAATCGTCTCCAACTTGCTGGTCCAGGCCCTCAAAGGCCAACCGCTAACGATCTATGGCGACGGTGCCCAGACGAGGTCGTTCTGCTACGTAGATGACATGATCGAGGGCTTGCTGAGGCTGGCCGAGTCGGATCACCGGGCGCCGATGAACCTGGGCAATCCCGACGAGATCACGATCAGCCAGTTTGCCGACGTGGTAGCGCAGATGGTCGGTGACACCGGTCGTGAGCACCGCGCCCTTCCCGAAGGAGACCCGCAGCGTCGTCGTCCCGACATCAACCTGGCGCGCCGCGTCTTGGGGTGGGAACCATCGGTGAGTTTGGCGATCGGAATGGAACGCACCCGCACCTACTTTGAAGGACTTCTGTGACCGACTATCGACTCCTCTCAATCATCGTCCCGGTGTACAACGAGCGGTCGACTGTTGCCGAGTCGATTCGCCGTGTCCGTGAAGTGCCGTTGCCGCTCGATCGCGAGATCATCGTGGTGGACGACGGCTCGACCGATGGGTCACACGACATCGTCAAGCGGCTCGGTGACTCCACTGTGCGGGTCTTCCGTCAGGACAAGAACATGGGGAAGGGTGCCGCGATCCGAAGGGGTGTGGCCGAGTGCCGGGGCGATATCGTGGTAGTGCACGACGCCGACCTCGAGTACGACCCGCGCGACTTCCCGCGCATGCTCACCCCGATCCTCGAAGGGAAGGCGAAGGTCGTCTACGGCTCGCGATTCACCGGAGAGCATCGCAACATGATGTTCTGGCACTGGATGGGCAACCGGTTCTTGAGCCTGGTGACCAACGTGCTCTACAACACCACGCTGTCCGACATGGAGACCTGCTACAAGATGGTGGATGGCGAGCTGCTCCGGTCGCTGCGCCTCACGGCCAACCGCTTCGACATCGAGCCCCAGGTGACCGCAAAGATTCTCCGTACCGGCACGCGAATCTGGGAGGTGCCGATCAGCTACGCAGGACGCGAGATCGACGAGGGTAAGAAGATCTCGTGGCGTGACGGGTTTCCCGCGCTTTGGACGCTTGTCAGGATTCGATTCCTGCCGATGTCGCGCATCGTGAAGTCCTCCCGATGACATGATGCGACTCGGTCCTGGGTTGGGTGGTGGGTCGAGCACGGGGGTGTTCACCCGCCAGTCGACGTATCGGCCTGGCGCGCCTTTGGGGGACGGTGTCCGATGATCGCTGACTCGTCGTCCCCGATGCATCATCCCGACGGAACGCGTCGGCGGGGCGCCTCTCATGATCGCTCGAGTCGCTGGGGATGGGCCGCGATCACGGGCGCACTCGTGCTCCACTGGGTGGCGTTCTTCCCCGCTGTGATGTCGTACGACTCCCTGAACCAGTGGGACCAGGTTCGCTTGGGCGAGATCGTCGATTGGCACCCAGCCGCACACACTCTGTTGTTTGGCGCTCTGCAGAAGCTCTTCGGGTCGCCGGCCGCGGCAGCCGCGCTACAGGTACTTCTCCTCAGCTTGCTGTTCTATGTGGCGTTGCGGCTGAGTGCGTCCCTGCATCCCGACAACACGCGACAGCGCTGGGGCACGGTCGCATTCGTCATCGCGAGTCCGGTCATTGGGCTCTACAGCGTGACTCTGTGGAAGGACGTGATCTTCGCGATCGCCATCGCCGCGGCGACGCTGTTTGCTGTCCGGGCTGAACAAGGCGCTCCCCGGGGTGTGCGAGCCGTTGTGTTCCTGGCTGTCAACTTCTCGGTCATAGCCCTGTTCCGCAAGTCGGGCATAGTTGTTCTCGGTCTGATCGTGATCGCGTGGTTTCTATCCCAGCGCCAGTCTCGTCGCGTGCTCGTTGCAGCCTCGCTCTCTGCACTCGCCTTGATCGGAACCGTGCGCTACGGGGTGTTTCGCGCGTTCGATGTGGCTCCCAACGATGCCCAGGCTGCGACCCTGCCGTTCTTCTTCCTCGCGCGCGTCGTGGTCAGTGGCGATGGACTGAAGCCGGAGAACCAGGAGCTGGTGACGCAGGTTCAATCCCTCGAGGTGATCAAGGAGACATTCGATCCCTACCGAGTCGATTATCTCCTCGCGGATGGAACCGATTGGGGGGTGTTGGCCGACCGTGCAAGTGACTTTTTTCGGGCTGCGATCGAGGAGGGGCTTGAGAGCCCGCGACTCGTGGTCAGACATCTCGTGGACACTGGCGGACTCGCGTGGTACCCGCTTCCACGAGGCGACCGCTTGTACATCGGCCCTACGAACATCGAGTGGTATGCGTACTCCGTGGACTTCGGACTGCGAAGCTCGGAGGTACCGGTGCTCACCGGTGCACTTACGTGGCGGGTACGAAACACGGCGAGCGGGCTTCTTCTGTGGTTGGTCTGGCGACCGGGCGTCTATCTGTGGATCCTTGTTGCTTCTGGGTGGTGGTGGCTGCGCCGACTCCGCAGGTGTGTTTCGATTCTCGGTCCAGCCATGGCGTCTGCTGTTGTTGTAGCGCTAGCCAATCCAGCACCTGATGTGAGGTATATGTTCCCCACGTACCTCTCATTGGTGGTTCTTGTGCCATTCATGACTCGGGTTCGGCAGCGGCCGCCGAAGATCGTCACTGGGCATGAATCGCCCTGACACGGCTTCGGCGGCCAGCGCATTCGTCGTGTTCACGGGCCTATGGACGGTGCTCGCGATCGCGCACAAGGTGATTGCGGCACGAGCCGCGGCGTATACCTCCGACTTGTACGACTACCACCAATCCCTGCAGAGCACGACCGACGGCTCCTTCTTTCGAAGTTATGTCTTCGGGAATGTCATGGGCGATCATGGGTACCTTCTCTTGTTCCTGCTGGTACCGATCTATTTGTTGGCGCCGAGCATCGGGTACTGGGTCCTGGTTGTCATCACCCCTCTCGTGATGGCGTTGAGCGCCAGCTTCATCAGATTGATCCTGGTTGAGCGCGGGTATCGATACCCAGGCACCATTGCAGCCACCCTCCTTGGCCTCCCGGGCGTCTGGTGGCTCATCCATGAACCCATCTATGGATTCCATCCCGACACGCTCGCCCTACCACTGTTCTCACTCGCAGTGGTCGGTCTCGCCGGCCGCTCTGGTCGAGCCTATGACCTGGGCGACCGCATTGGCTTCCTGGCCTTCCTGGCCTTCGTTTCACTCAAAGAGGAGATGGCCCTACTCGGGATTGTCTTGGGCTTGCCGCTGCTTCTGAAAAGCGAGTCAAGGCGCCTGGGTGTAATACTCACCGGCGCCGCCGCGGCTGCGAGCGTGTTCGCATTCGCCTTGATTGCGTGGTCCAGCACTCCGTTCAATCGAGGGAACTCGAGTCTGATTGGTGATGCGATCGGAGACCTCGTGCCGTGGCCCGGGTTCGCGATCGCCGCTCCGCAACTCATCCCTTTGGCGCTCGGCATGCTGCTCATTGCCATTACAGGCATCCACCTGCCTTCGCTGGACCCGGTGAAGGCCGGTGCTGCCTTCGCAGTTGCCCTGAAGATCGCGAGCTTGGCAGTTGTCGTCGAGCACCTGCCGAGCTGGAGTTGGCACCTAGCCTTGCCCCTGGCCGGAGCATGGCTCCTGGTCGTCCGGCTATTCGAAACCGCGCCGATGGCGCGAGCAGGTCCAGTGGTACTCGTGGCGGTCGTTGTGGCGATCGGCACCGTCGCCATCGATGCCCGTTGGGCGATCCGATACGGGGAGCTCCTCGACTCAAGGCGGATCGGTGCCGTTGAATCGGCTCAGGCTTATCGAGCCTTCGCCCCGCAGGTCGGGTCCGGGGTCATAAGCGTGCCGCCATTCGATCTGCACGCCTGGCGAGGCCATGCCTCGACCACCTTCCCGAGAGGGCTGAGCCTTTCACCTCGAGGGATCAGCGACTACGTGGTCACGGGGTCGGCCGGTCTGCCCTCCGAGTACGAGGGGTTCACTGAGTGCATGGAGGTAGTTGCGAGCACGCGATGGCGGATCTTGTATGCGCGGGTAGGCGAGTGCCCCTTTGCCGAGGATCGCGAGCTGTTTGATAGGCTCGTCGGTCTGCCATAGGTCTGTACCAGGAGCGATCACCTTCCTTGCTGAGCGACGCCGCCGTGGCGGTGTGGGGTGCGACTCGCGGTGGCATCGACTGACGTGGGGCGAGACGCAACCGGTGTCGGTGCATCTAGCCTCAGTCAAGAGGCGGAAGGACTGGCTGTGGCGCTAGTGGTCGAAGAGGGTCGATGGCGTCGCCTGTTTGAGCCGCGGCTCTACGCCTTAGAAGTCACGGTGGTTGCTGGGCTCGTGCGCCTCGTCGGCATTGCTCGGGAGCCACTCCACATTGATGAAGCTCGCCAAGTCGCGGCTTATGCGGGGGGTCTCGGTGATGCGTTCAAAGCCAGCTGGCAGCAGAATCAGCCTCCTCTCGACCATCTGCTCGGCTGGGTAACTTCGCGGCTGCTTGGAGAGTCAGCCTTCGCGTATCGCCTCCCGGCGCTCGTTGCGGGCACCGGGACCATTGCTCTCCTGTACTACCTGATTCATAAGAGATCTGGACCCTATGTAGCCCTTTTCGGGAGTGCATTCCTCGCGCTCGCTCCGCTCCACCTGGCGTACTCGCAGTACGCACGTCCCTATGCTCTGCCGCTGTTCGTCCTCGCCTGGTGCTTGTGGTCGATCGATCGTCATCTGACCCACGGGGGACCTCTCTCCCTGGTCGGTGTTTCGTTCTCAGCGCTTCTGCTGCCATGGACGCGAGCAGTGGAGGGGTCTGCAGGGCTCGTTGGGGCGTTCGGATTTGCGATCCTCGCACTGAAGACTGTTCCGGAGCGGATCCGAGTTCGGCTCGTCCTGACCGCGTTGGGAACCGGTGTCATGAGCGCCGCTTTGGTGATCCCTCAGTTACTTTCCGAAGCAGGCGGCTTCGTCCGCAGCAATCCGCTGTCACTCGGGCAGCTATGGGGCACCGCCGAGTCCGCCCTCGCGCTCATGTATCGGACAACCGGTCCTCTGGGCGTTGGACTGGCCGGAGGGGGAATTCTGGTGATCGCAGCTGGATTGGGAGTGCGACATCGGCTCCCCGCCGCCGCCGACCTGATGGCCGCCTTCCTGATCACGGCGGCCCTATCGACGTGGGCCATCGTCTATCGCTCGAACATCCCACTGTTCGACCGGTACGGGGTGTTCCAACTCCCGATCATCGCGATCGGCTTTGCCCTCGTAATCGAAGCCATGCTGCCCATGCGTCGCCAGAAGGTGACCGGCGTGATCCTGACCATGTTTGTCGCCCTTACGCTCGCCTTCAGCGGTTGGGGGTCGGCAGCGAGAACGGTCGAGTTGGAGAATCCGGCGTTCGGCCCAGCGGCGGAGGCCATCGCTGTGGCCGGTGTGGATCCGACAGCCGTCGTGTTTCACCAGTCAAGGGACCTCAACGCGTATCGAGCCGGCTATCCCAGCGTGCCACGTCTTCCCGGGAATCCGCAAGGCAGCTTTCGCTCAACACCGTGGGTCGCTCGCGACCCCGCTGATATGACCGACAGCGGGACGATCACACTGATATGGCTGCCCCCGGTCAGGGCCGACTACACCATCGACCGCGAGTTGGATCTCGTGCCGCCAAATCTCAACGGGTATGTTCGCGTCGACCTCGCCGGTGGTACGGGATCCGTTTACTTCGCGGCGTCGAGTGCCAGTACCTCACCATCGGGCGCGCTAGCCGCTATCGCCGATCAGGACTCGACGACTGGTCGAGTGTGGGCACTGCTCGCCGGAGCGAGTTTGCTGCAGGCATCCGGCGATGCTGCAGGAGCCGAAATCCTGATTAGTCGCGCGTGTGATGTTGTGGCGGGGGAGGTGCTCATCGACATGGGTGCCGTGTTCGGCCTCTGGGGGGCTCCCTCACCGACGCTGCGAGAACTCATCGCCTCCGGAGGTCTACCCGCTCACGCCTGCGACTGAGCCCACGTCCGGATATGCGAGGTGAGCGAAGATCGACCTGGAGATCTCGTCTGGTGCGACACGGTCAGGGTGGGCTGCTCCGTCCACGGCGGAGCTCCCGCCAGTACAACCGTAGGAAGCGCGTTCCTGTAGCTAAGGCCTTTGCTTGGGACTTGCCTCCGAGTCGCTGTCCCTCGCGTGTCGGGAATTCCACGACCCGTGCCCGCGACTTGTATGCGCGAATCGATACCTGGTACTCGATGGTGAAGCCGGACCCGTCGGGTGCAAGATCGTCCCAGAGCCCGACCGTTATTGCTCTGTAGCCGTTGATCATGTCGGTGATACGAGTTTGACCCCGCCCCCATGTCAGCCATGCGGCCCAATCGAAGAGCAGATTCGCCCACTTGCGAGGTCGGAACCAGTGTGCGTCTTCCTCGTTGAACGCGCCCGGCATCATGCGTGACGCGATGACCATTACCGCACCGTCCTCCAGGATGGGACGAAACCGGGGGATGTCGGACGGATCCTCATTGCCGTCCGGACTGAACAGGATCAGCGCGTCGACCTTGTCACGCGCGAACTCGAATGCGATCCGGAAGGCCTCTCCCCTCCCGGGCGACTGCTGGGCCACGATCTGGATGTTGTGCTCCGCAAGGATCTGGACCGAGCGGTCGGTCGAGTTGCCGTCTACGCAGAAGAGGAGATCGACAGAGTCGCGTGGAAGCATCGGGAGAATTTGCCCGAGCGCCTCCTCTTCATTGCGGTTGAGGATGGCGAGCCCGACCCTCACGGCGTGCGGTCTTCTCTCGCGGACATTCCGGTGACCAGCGACAACCCGCTTTGCCGCATCTCCGCCTCCACCATCTCGTGAAGGAGCGCTTGAAAGCCGACCTCAGGCACCCACCCGAGTTCAGTCCGTGCCTTGGATGCATCGGCCCGCAATACGTCGATGTCGACGGGGCGGAAATAGCGAGGGTCGACCCGCACGTACTTTTCCCAATCGAGGCCCACGAGGGTGAAGGCCCCTTCGACGAACTCGAGCACAGAGTGATCTTCGCCAGTCCCGATCACCCAGTCATCCGCGGTCCCATGACGAACGATCTTGACGACGGCCTTCATGTAGTCGCGGGCGTGGCCCCAGTCACGTCGCGCCTCGAGGTTCCCCAGGTATAGGAAGTCTTGCGTCCCGTGCAAAATTCTCGGGATCGCCATGGCGACCTTCCGGGTGACGAAGGTTTCGCCGCGTCGGGGCGATTCGTGATTGAAGAGTATTCCAGTGGAGGCATGGAGACCGTACGACTCCCTGTAGTTGACAGTGGTCCAGTGCGCATAGAGTTTCGCTATCGCATACGGCGATCTTGGCTGGAATGGCGTCGTTTCGCTCTGGGGAGGTGAACTCGCCCCGAACATCTCCGAACTAGAGGCTTGGTAGAAGCGACACGGCACTGCCGCCTCGCGAATCGCCTCCAACAGCCGGGTCGTGCCAAGCCCGACGACATCGCCGGTGTACTCCGGAATATCGAAGCTCACCCTTACATGACTCTGCGCTGCGAGGTTGTAGACCTCGGAGGGCTCGATCTTGGTGATGAGGCGGGCAAGAAGAGAGGAGCTGGTCAGGTCCCCGTAGTGGAGGAAGAGTCGGACGTCCTCGTCATGCGGATCCTGGTACAGGTGCATGATCCGCCCTGTGTTGAAGGATGAAGACCGTCGGATGATCCCATGGACCTCGCATCCTTCGTCCATCAGTTGCTCAGCCAGGTAACTGCCATCCTGGCCTGTTATGCCCGTGATTAGTGCTCGTGTCACATGGCCCTCTCTCGGTCCTCGCCGGCAAGTTCACGCGCCAGGTATGCGACGGCCCGGTCGATCATTTCAATCGTCACGTGATGACCGTTTCCCACGTAGAAGCCGTGCCTGTGAACATGGTCGGCAACCGGCGTTGCCTCGGGGCGCGAGTTCACACCGTACTGCTTGACGAACGGCTGGTGCAGGAGATTCCCGGCCACGACTGGACGGCTCTCGATGTCGAGGTGATTCAGGACGCGTTTGACCGTGGCGCACACAGCCGCATTGTCGGCGATGAGAGGGAGGGCGAAGTTGCTCATTCCCTCGGTCTGGAAGTCGGTCCACAGGCCAGCCGGAAGGTGGTCAAGAAACGCACGCATGTTGGCATTGCGGTGTGCGATGCGATCGTCAAGGCCCTCGAGCTGGCGGAGGCCCAACAGCGCATTGAGCTCTGTTGAGCGAAAGTTGAGACCTGCCGAGACGAAGAGAAAGCGGTCGTCGATGTCGGGGTGCAGCCTCTGCCAGTAAGCGAACCTGGTGCTCTCCCGAGCGAGCCCATGCGCGCGCATCAGTCGCACATCGTCGGCCAGATCGGCATCGTTCGTGCTCACCATGCCGCCCTCGATCGTCGACATGTGATGGCCGAAGTAGAACGAGAAGGTCGAACCCAGACCGTACGTCCCGACGCGAGCTCCGCCGTGGCGCGCCCCATGCGACTCACAGCAGTCCTCGAGGAGGATTACACGGTTGCGTTCCGCCGCCTCCAGCATGCGGTCGGAGAGCCCATCGAACCCCAACAGGTGGGTCAAGAAGAGGATGTCGATCTCTCCGGCATCCATTGCTGCCACCGCGTGGTCGGCGTCGATGCCGAGCGTCCTGCGGTCGATATCGAAGAGTGTGACTTGATGACCCATGAGAATCGACGGCGATATGTTTGTGCTCCAGGTGACTGTCGATGCGCCAACGCGCGGGCGCGGTCGCGCGACGCGAGCGGCCGCGGTTGCCACCAAGGCGAAGTTGGCGGTGGTCCCGGAACTGACCATGACAGAGTGCTTCACGCCGAGCCACTCTGACCAGGCCTGTTCGAACTGTCGCACGACATCGCCCTGCGTGAGCTTCGGGTTGGTCCGCAGAAAGTCGGCGAGCGCTCCGAGATCCGCTTCCCCGATCGTGTCGCTAGCCAGTTGCCACATGATCCCGGTACCAATCAAGCGTCATGGCGATCCCCTCCTCGAGGTCGGTTTCGATCCGAGCCCACTCGGGGACCAGGGTCGTCAGCAGGGTGCTGTCCACGTCCTTGCGCAGCTGACCGTCCGGTCCGCTCCCTGTGAAAGAGATCGTTCCTTCATACCCTGCCGCTCGGGAGACCAAGTCTGTGAGGTCTTTGATACTCCGACTTTCGGTTGGTGCGACATTGATGCTTCGATTGAGTGGGGGTCGCGTGGCGATCAGGGCAATGAGGTCGGCGAGATCGTCGACAAGAACGTACTGGCGAAGCGCCCTCCCCGTACCGAAGAACGAAACCCTGGGTTGCTGCGCCACGCGAGCTCGCTCGATCTTGTCTATCGCGGCGGCGAGGAAGTGACTGCTCTGGGTTCCGAAGTGGTCTCCGGGGCCGTACAGGTTGGCGGGAATGAGCGCTGTGTACGGGACGCCGTACTGGTCGTGGAGCGCGATCGTCCCGTGCCACAGGGCTCGCTTTGCAGCAGCGTACGAGGCATTGGTCGGGGGAGGGGGGCCTGCCTCGATGAGATCTTCGGTCATTGGATACTGCAGGTCCGAGAGCTCGTCCGGGTACATACAGGTCGAGAGCATCGATATGAGGTGCTTCGGGGGCTCGAGTCGCAGGGCACCGAGCACGCTCGTATCGATCTGCAGGTTGTCCACCAAGAAGTCAGCCGGGGACTGTAGGTTGGCGGTGATGCCACCGACGCGGGCAGCGAGGTGGATCACAATCTCAGGCTGCCACTCGTGAAAGGCCCGCCTGACGGCGTCGGGAGAGGTCAGGTCGAGGTCGCTTGACGAGAGAGCCAGCGCATCAGGTAGACGAGCCGCGACTCGTCGCCCGAGGAATCCACTTCCGCCCGTTATGACGATCAGTTCGGTACCCCGCGGGTCTGCAGCGGACTATTAGACGACTATAGCGCCAGCCGACCATCCTTCTTGTGCGCTGAAGGGCTCATCGGAGCGACGATCACACGGAAGGGGAAGTCCCAGGCCGACCTGCCGTCAAGCTTCCCGGGCGGGAGCACCGGGTGGCCAGGGAGTGGACGACTCAGTCGCCTGATCGATGGTGCCAGACCGACCGCGGGGTTCTTGCAGCGGCCGCACGGCTGTTGAAGCCCTGTCTAGTAATCTCATAGCGGTACCGACGGATCGTCGGGGATCACCGACAGACGCCCTCTAGGCTGGGTGGGCCGTGACGACTCGTTTGGCTATCTACGACTCAGATCAGGCGCGTACTCCAATCGTTACCGAGCTCCGTAACCTGTGGGAGTTTCGAGGTCTGCTTCGACTCCTGGTGGCTCGCGACCTCACTGTGCGCTACAAGCGCTCGGCACTTGGGGTGTGGTGGACGCTCCTCAATCCTCTTCTGACAATGGCAGTGCTCTATGTGGTGTTCAGCCAGATTTTCCGCTTCGAGGTCCCCGGTGTCCCCTTTCCGGTGTATCTGTTGTCGGGAACCCTCGTGGTCGCACTCTTCGCTCAGGGAGTCAATGCCACGGGGGCGGCCATGGTCAACAATGCCAACGTGCTCTCGAAGGTGTATGTACCCGCAGAGGTGTTTGCTTTCGCCTCTGGTATAGCCGCCGGCACTAACTTCGCAATCAGTCTTCTCCCGTTGTTCGTCATCCAGCTCATCACCGGAGCGGGCATACCGTGGACCGTCGTACTGATTCCGTTGCCGGTAATCATGCTCGTGGCGTTCACCGTGGGCGTTGGCCTGCTCATCGCGGCGGCAGCCGTGTATTTCTACGACGTACTTGATCTAACCAACGTCTTCATCCAGCTGGTCTCCTACCTGGTGCCGACGTTCTATCCGATCAGCATCGTGCCGGAGCGTTTCCTGCGAGTCATCCAAGTGAACCCTCTCTACTCCTTCCTCAAGGTGTTCCGCGGCTTCGTGTACGAGGGCACGTTTGCACCAGGGTGGAACTTCTTGGTGATTGTGGTCAGCGCTGTCGTGATGCTCGGCATCGGCGTCTGGGTGTTCTCGCGCAGCTGGAAGAATCTAGTGGTGCTGCTGTGACTCTCCCACTCATCGAGGTCACAGACCTCGGGATCGCATATCGCCTGTCTCGCAATCAGGCCGCGACCTTCAAGGAGTTCCTCATACGCGCGGTGAAACGACAGGTGTCGTTCGAGAAGCTCTGGGCCGTGCGCGGCGTCTCCTTCGACGTGGCAAGAGGGGAAGTGTTCGGAATCGTCGGCCCGAACGGTGCGGGCAAGAGTTCGCTCATGAAGGTCGTGGCGAGGGTTCTGCCGCCGTCCGAGGGCCGAGTAATCGTAAGAGGCGCTGTGGCTCCGATGATCGAACTGGGCGCCGGCTTCAACACCGAGTTGACGGCTCGAGAAAACATCATTCTGTATGGCACACTTCTCGGGAGGAGACCCGAGTTCATGAGGGAGCGGGTCAACGGAATTCTCGAGTGGGCAGACCTACTCGAGTTCAGTGATGTTCCGGTGAGGAGCTTTTCTACCGGCATGATGGCAAGGCTTGGGTTCTCGGTGGCAACCGACGTCCGTCCTGACATCCTGGTGGTCGATGAGGTGCTATCGGTCGGTGATGAGTCATTTCAACTTAGATCACGAGCCAGGATCACAGAGCTCATGAACGCCGGCGTATCGGTTGTCTTGGTATCACACTCCCTTGGTCTCGTGGCAGACATCGCGGATCGCGTGATGTGGATGGACCACGGGATGCCAAAAATGATCGGGGAACCTGGAGCCGTGGTGGACGCGTATCGTAGGTGGAGTAGCTCGTCGCACTGATCGGGGAGTTGCCGGATGCGTTGTCGGGTTTCCGCCGTTTGGTCGGCTCTTCTACGGGCGGCCGAACCAAGTAGGATCCGGTTTTCAGCAACACCTCGGGGAACTGTGTGAACCAGCTCCGCTGGTACTTCCGTCGAATGCGTGAGTTCATCGGCGCCACATTGCGCGCCGGGCGGCGCCTTGGCGTCGCCGGTGCGTACCGGCAGGCTCGTGCAGCGCTTCGCGAGCGGCGCACGAGCGCACTTCACAGAGACTACGGGCGGTGGCTCGCCGCTCGCCTGAAGAGCCGGCAGCGGCAACTTCTCGAGGTGCCTGAAGGTCCTCTGTTCTCAGTCGTGGTCCCGGTGTTCAGACCCGTTCGAAGACACCTTCGTGCGTGCGTTCAGTCGGTACGCCGCCAGTCCTATCGGAATTGGGAACTCATCCTTGTCGATGACGGAAGTGCGGACGGGAGTCTCGCGCGAGTGCTTCGGAGAGTGGCCAACTCCGACTCCCGGGTTCGGGTGGTGACACTCGTCGAGAACCGAGGCATTGGAGCCGCCACCAACGCCGGACTCGAGATCGCTCGAGGCGACTTCGTGTGTTTCCTTGACCATGACGAT
>DNGH01000163.1 GCA_003486285.1 Actinomycetota bacterium | reverse complement strand
GCAAGGGCGACCAGAAGCCGACGTGGTACAGCTGATCTGATGCGGCTCGAGGCCGCATCAGATCAGAGTTACCCGTTACCCGTTACCCGGGTCGGGTAACCGGTAACCGGCAACCGGTAACCCCCTGGCGTCTGCCCACCGTTCCAGCAGCGAGTAGGCCTCCTCGCTGTCGAACGGGCCGTGATCGAGGCGGTGTTCCAGGAGCATCTCCAGGGCCTCGCCGACGATGGGGCCGGGCTTCACCCCGAGATAGGTCATCACCTCGTGGCCATCCAGGGGTGGGCGGATCGAGTCCAACTCCTCCCGCTCCCGCAGGTCGGCGATGCGCTCTTCGAGTTCGTCGACGCGCTTGGCGATCTGGCGCGCCTTGCGGTCGTTGGCGGTGGTCACGTCACATCGCACCAGGACGTTGAGCCGATCGAGCAATGGGCCGGCGTCGCGCACGTAGCGGCGCACCGCACGGTCGGTCCATCCCAGCCGGAAGGTGTGAGCCCGCATGTGGAGGTACACCAGGTCGGACACCAGATCGACGTCCTCGTTGGCGTAGCGCAGCTCCCTCATCCGCGCCCGGGTCAGGCGCGCACCCACGACCTCATGGTGGTGAAAGGTCACCCCCTCGCGCGAGATCTCCCGCGTCGCCGGCTTGCCGACATCGTGGAATAGCGCCCCGAGGCGAACGATGCGATCGGACGGGCACTTGCCCACCACCGCGATCGTGTGGGCGAGCACGTCCTTGTGCCGATGATGCGGATCCTGGGCCACCGCCAGCGCCGGCACCTCCGGGAGGAAACGCGCCGCGAGGCCGGTGTCGACCACGCCCCACAACGCGCCCTCGACGTGGTCGCCCACGATGAGGCGATCGAATTCCTCCCGGATGCGCTCGGCGCTCACGATCTCGAGGCGGTCGGCCATGGCGCGCACCGCGGCGACCGCAGCGGCATCGGGGGTGAAGCCGAGCGTCGCGGCGAAGCGGAACAGGCGCAGCATTCGCAGCGGGTCGTCGCCGAACGACACCTCCGGTGACAGCGGGGTGCGCAGCACCGCCTTGCCGAGATCGACGAGACCGCCAAACGGATCGACCATCTCGGGCTCGGGCATCAGGCGAAGCGCGATCGCATTCACCGTGAAGTCGCGCCGCGACAGGTCCACCTCGAGGTCATCGGTGAAGGCCACCTCGGGCTTGCGGCTGTCGTCGCGGTAGCGCTCGCTGCGGAAGGTGGTGATCTCCACGGAGACGTCGTCGAGTCGCCCGCCCACCGTGCCGAACTCCTTGCCGACGGTGACCACCCCGTGCGCCCAACCCTTGAGCAGATCGTGGATCTGGTCCGGGCTGGCGTCGGTGGTGAAGTCGAACTCGGCCTCGGTCCGCGTCCTGCCGAGCAGGGCATCGCGCACGCTCCCGCCCACCAGGTACAGCTCGTGACCGGCCTCGGCAAAGCGCGCCGCCACCCGCATCGGCACGCCGTCGGCGCGCAACAGGGGTTCGAGGCGCTTGGGGAACATCAGAGGCATCGTATTGGGGTGATCGCGCGGCGGTCGATCACCGTCGCCCAGGGGCGAGGTATCAGGTATCAGGTGACAGGTCCGGATTCCGGATTCCTGATGCCTGTGACCTGATACCTGATGCCTGTCTTCTCGGAACCGTCAGGTTCCGAGAAGACCGAGCTGCTCTGCCCGCAGCTTCAGGTCTGCGGGTTTGGTGGCGTGGCGGAAGCCTTCCTCGAAGGTGACCTGGCCAGCGGAGGCGAGTCGCAGGATCGACTGGTCGAAGGTCTCCATCCCATAGAACGCACCCTCGGCGATCAGGTCGGGGATCTCGTGGGTCAACGCGGCATCGGCGATGCGCTCGGCGACCCGTTCGGTGTTGACCAGTACCTCGACCGCAGGCACGCGGCCACGGCCATCGGCGGTGGGGAGCAGCCGCTGACTGAGGATGGCGCGCAGCGTGCCGGCCAGCAGCAGGCGAATCTGGCGCTGCTGCTCGTTGCCGAAGAAGTCGAGGATCCGGTTGATCGTCTCGGCGGCGTCGAGGGTGTGCAGCGACGACAGCACCAAGTGTCCGGTCTCGGCAGCCTTCAGAGCGGCGTCGATGGTCTCGGCATCGCGCATCTCGCCGATCATGATCACATCGGGGTCCTGGCGCAGCACCCGGCGCATCGCCTCGGCGAACCCGCCGGTGTCCACCCCCACCTCGCGCTGGCTCACCATGGATGCCTTGTCCTCATGTACGACCTCGATCGGATCCTCGACCGTGATGATGTTGCGCCGCTGGTTGGTGTTGATGTGGTCCACCAGCGCGGCGAGGGTCGTCGACTTACCCGATCCGGTCGGCCCGGTCACCAGGACCAGCCCGCGGGGTTCCGCCGCGATCTTCTCCAGAACCGCGGGAAGGCCGAGCGAGGCGAAGTCACCCGACGGGGGCTGCAGCACCCGGATCGCCAGGCTCACCCGGCCCCGCTGGCGGTAGGCGTTGACCCGGAACCGGGTGCCGTCGGCGAGCCCGTAGGAGAAGTCGGCCTCGTGCGACTGCTTGAAGTCGACCTCGAGGCGATCGGGGAGGATCGCCCGAAGATAGCCATCCACCTCGGGACCGGTGAGGGGACGGCCGGCAAAGGAGTGAAGCACCCCATCGACGCGCACCGTGGGCACCGACCCCGGGCGCAGATGCAGATCCGATGCCCGGTTGGCGACGGCGACCGCGAGCAGATCGTCGATGGTGGGGATGCGATCGGACATGGCTTTCCGATGAAGTCATCGGAACGACCCCGGCGGGGCTTGAGATGCGAGATGCCGGATACCGGATACCGGATGCCGGATACCGGGTGCCGGGTGCCGGGTGCCGGGTGCCGGGAAACCAGAGGCGCAATGGAGATCTGGGGTCTGGAATCTGGAATCTGGAACCCGTCAGGCGCGGACACCCTTCCAGTTGGCCGAGGCCACCTCGGCGGCGAGGTCGACCATCATGTGGGAACGCTTGGGCGACCGGATCGAATAGTCCGGCATCGCCCCGGCAAGGCCATCCAGCGTCGCGGCCACCGACGCCTCGATCGCCTCGAGGTGGTAGCCCCCCTCGAGGAACACGATCACTGGCAGCCCGAACTTCGAGAGATGACCCGCCATCCGCCCGAAGTCCTCGGACTCGAGCAACATCTCGGCCAGCGGATCGGCGCGATGGGCGTCGTACCCGGCACTCACCAGGATCCACTCGGGATCGAACTCGGTGAGCACCGGAATCACGATCCTTTCGAACGCGGCGTCGTAGGCATCGCCGCGCGTGCCAGGCGGGAGTGCGATGTTCACGGTGTGACCGGCGCCGGCGCCGGTGCCGATGTCTTCGAGCCAGCCGCTCCCCGGGTAGAAGGGGAATTGGTGGGTCGAGATGTAGAGCACGTCCGACCGGCGATGGAAGGTGTCCTGGGTTCCGTCGCCGTGGTGCACGTCCCAATCGACGATCGCCACGCGCTTGCCCTGCTTGTTGAGCTTTTCGGCGACGATGGCGATGTTGTTGAAGATGCAGAAGCCGAGGGCGCGATTGCGGTGAGCGTGGTGGCCGGGCGGCCGGATCGCCAGGAGGGCGTTGCGACCCTCCCCGGCCTCGATGGCGGCGGCGGCGGCGATCCCGGCTCCGGCGGCGCGCAGCGACGCTTCCCACGATGCCTCGACGACCGCGGTATCGGGGTCGAGCACCCCACCACCGTCGGCGCAGATCTGGGCGATGCGGTCGATGTACGACTTGTCGTGCACCAGGGCCAGATCGGACTCCGCCGCCAGGGGCGCTTGACGCATCTCGATCGGCCCACCCCAGCGTTCGGCGCCCCGGAGCACGGCGCCGATGCGCTCCGGCCGTTCCGGATGGGCGTGACCGGCCTCGTGTCCCAGGCAGGCTTCGTGGCTGTAGACCAGGGTGGGAAGCATCGGCAGCCAGGGTATCGGAGGTATCCCGGGGTGTGGCCGCCGCTCGGGTGCCGGGTGCCGGATGCCGGGTGCCGGGTGCCGGATGCCGGGTACCGGGTAGGACGAGGCTGTGACACCTGATACCTGACACCTTCCCGCATCCGGGCACGCTTCGGCGGGGTGACTCCCCACCACCGATACGATCCCCCGCGTGACTGCCGTCCGCATCGAGGGGAGCTGGCCGGGACCGGTGACCATCCGCAAAGGGTGGGCCCGGGCCGAGTCGCGCCCCTGGAACGATGCGGTCTCGATGGCCCATCTCCGGCTGGTCCGGGGCAATGGGAGCGGCTTCATCTCCGAGTGCGTCGAGGCTCTCAACGAGGCCGGGGCCGCAGCGGTGCTGTCGCCGCCCCTCCCCCGTTCCGCGCAGCAGTCCTGGCGCGATGCTGCCTTCCGTCCGCACGCCAGCCTGGCCCTGATGCGGCGACACCTCAACCAGGCGCCGCCTCCGGGCCACATCGTGGTGGAAGGCGACCGCGATGATCTGCCCGAGGCCCTGCGCATCGACGCCGCCGCCTTCGACAGCTTCTGGCGCTTCGACGCCAGTTCCCTCGAGGAGGCGATCGCCGCCACACCCCGGTCGGTGCTGCAGCTGGTGAGGGCGCCGGATCGCGGCGTTGCGGGGTACGCGGTGACCGGCATCGGTACCACACTCGCCTACTTGCAGCGGGTGGCAGTGGACCCGCGCTTCCAGGGCACCGGGATCGGCCGCTCCCTGATCCGTGCCTCGGCGCGCTGGGCCAAGAAAGAAGGCGGCACCGCGATCATGCTCAACACCCAGTTGGAAAACGATCCCGCCATCCGCCTCTACGAGTCGGAGGGGTACGACACCCTCGACGAACCCCTCGAGGTGTTGATCAGTTCCTGATCGACACCAGGTTCACGGCTCACCGATCACCATCGTGCTCGAAGCCGCCGCGATCACTCGGCCATGCCGATCCTGGTACAGGACCAGCACGTGTACGAGATCCCGATAGTCGGCCACTCCGGTTGGGCCGACGGAGAGCCAGGTCCCCAAGTCGAGGCCGTCCATGAGATCGATACCGGGGACGTAGACGACGCGCTGGGTCCCGTCGCGCGTCGTGTACACCACGAACGCGCTCACGGCCCCTGCGAGCGGTGGGATCTGGATCTCGGCCCCGTCACCGGCATCCCACCCCACGGGTGGAGCCTCGAGTGAGGTGCCCCCCTGGCCGACGGCGACACCATCCGGACCACCCACGGTGCGTACCTGAAGCACGGCGCGGTCAGGACCGCCCCACCGATCGATGAGCAACTCCAGGGTCGGGCCCGTGACTCCATCGGTGACCTGCACCGTGGCCGCATCGGGTGTGTCGCCGGGGATCACCACTGCCACAGGCCGGGTCCAGCCGATGACCTCGCGCACGAACTCGAGCGCCAGAGCCTCGTGATCCTCGGCCTCACCGTTCCACAGGAACGGAGCCTCACCCAGCGCGATCCCGCTCGGGGCCGGCGAGGCGGGATACCACCTCTCGATCCGATCGATCAAGGTGCCGGACACGTCGTAGGACTCGACCACGACCCGGCCGAACTCGCCCACCGGGGTGGGGAACATGACGAGGCCGGACACCGGGCGCTGCCAGCCGGGCGACACCCCGTCGATGAAGGCGACGGCGATCGCCGTCTCCGGTGGGACCCGGGCCGTGACGGTCCCGGGCCCACCGCTGGAGGTACTGGCACCCACGACGTCGTAGATGGGAAATCGCGAGAAGTCGAACCCGCCGCCGGACGATCCCCCGGCCTCCACGGTCTGCAGGCAGGGCGGATCCCCCTCCAGGAGGAACAGCCGCACGCCCAGAGTGCGCAACAACCCGATGTGGAGCACCCGCGTCGGGGCAAGGGATTCGGGCCAAGCGCATAGCGGCATCGATGGGGGTTCGACCCCCTCGAGCGCGGCGGCCGACTCCAGCGGGACCTCTACTCCGAAGGCGGAGGTGTCGAACTGCGGATCGGGCCCGAGCCGTCCCTGATACACCGGCGGATCGCCACCGAGGAGCGGGGCGGCTTCGAACGCGAAGTCGAAGTACTCCTGAGCGAAGGCGCCCGCCGCCGACTCGGAAAGCCGCAGCGAGGTGAGTCCGGCCGCCTCCATCAATCCCTCGGCAACTACCACCGCGTCTGCATCTGGATCGAGGAGGATCTGCATCGTGAGGAAGGGACGCGCCTCCGGCGCGACCACACCCGGCTCCATTGTCACACCGGGACCGAGCGGCTCGGGAACCGTGATCGTGTACTCAGCGGAAGCGACGCCGGGAACCGCCAGCACCGTCGCCCGCAGTCCTTCAGGATCGCGGGGGCTCAGAACGATGAACCCCATGCCCCACTCCGCCTCGCCGACGGCGGTGACTCCCCGCCGCCACTGCGCGACCACGATCGTCCCCGCTATCACGAGCCCCGCCGCAGCCAGACCAAGAGCCACGCGAGGCCAGGCCGATGCCCGTCTTGGGGGCCGGGCGGGGAACCCCGCCGGGAACTCCGGTGGTGCCGGGGCGGACTCGACCATCTCCCCGACCAGGTGGCGAATGACCTCGTCCAACTCGTTCCTCATCCCAGTACCTCCCTGAGGCGACCCCGCGCCCGCGCGAGTTGCCGCCGCACCGTCCCATCCGACACGCCGAGGAGATCGGCGATGGCGGTCACGTCGAGGTCCTGCCAGTAGGCGAAGAAGACGACGGCCCGCTGCTGCGGGCTGAGCCCGCGCACCGCCTGCCACACCTCCGGTGCCGGCTCGTGGTCAACGGTGACGGCGACCGGAACCGCTGCCTTCTCCTCGCGCACCCGCCTTCGGGCGGCAGAGCGATGCAGGTTGTGGGCCTCGAAGAGCACGGCTCGGAACAGGAGCGCCCTACGATCGTCGGCTCTCGTCCACACTCGGGATCCGATCATGCGTATCACCGCCTCTGCAACGACGTCATGGGCAGAGTCCGGGCCCACCAGCACCGTCGCAAACCGAGTCAGTTCGGTTGCGTGGGCGCGGTACACCTCGGCATCGGAGCGTTGGTCCATGCTTGTCGCAGTTAAGTCCCCGCCGGTACCCCCGCCGGGTGACACGCACTCGAGGTGTTGATCAGTTTGTGAGGGCGGTGGTCTGTCCCCTGGTCGCGGTACTCCCTAATGTCGTGTGACACCCAAATGCCTCTGCGGTGGCGATTTACGGGTGTGAGGTGGACGTGGTTCGCGTGACGGATCAGCGCAGGTCAGAAGCCGAGCTCTACCGGGCGCATCGCACCGAGTTGGTCCGGTTCGCCACCGCTCTGGTAGGAGCGTCCGACGCCGCCGACGTCGTGTCCGAGGCGGTCATTTCACTTCTCAAGAGTGGACGGCTGGCTGGGACCGATTCACCGGCATCGCTCATGTATCGAGCGGTGTCCGCGAAGGCGATGTCGCTACATCGCAGCCGCTTCCGCAGTCGCGCCCGAGAGCGACGGTTCGCCGAACCACTCATAGCTCACGACCCGTCCCAGAAGCCCGAGGTGTTCGAGGCGGTCGCAGCGCTAAGCCTCCAACAGCGTGCGTGCGTGTATCTGACCTACTGGGAGGACCTCGGGCCCGAGGCCGTGGCATTCCGCCTCGGGATAAGTGTCGGGGCGGTCAAGAAGTACCTGGCACGCGCCAGGGCACGGTTGCGGGAGGTGCTCGATGAGTGATCGCACCACGGAGGCTCTCAGAGCGGCGATGGGCGTGATCGTCGACGTGGCGCCTGAGCCCCCGGACTTCCCAACTGACGCACATCAGCAATCTCATGGTCGTCCGCTGCGCTCCTCTCTCGTCAGCTTCGCAGCCACAGTGGCGCTCGCCGTCATCGGGCTCTTACTCTTGAACGAGTGGTCATCCGACCCGGCCGGCGACGTCCGGCCAGGTAGGTCATCCGATGTGATCCTGTGGCAGCAGGAAGGTGCGACTGCCCGGACGCCTGACGAGGTCGTGGATGAGCTCCTGCACTGGCCAGGGGTGCAGTTCGCTGCCGTGTCGGATGGGCAGCAGGCTTACGAAGCGTTCCTCGAAGTGTTCAGTGATCGACCCGAGTTGATCGAAGTGGTTGATCCTCTGGAGTTCCCCGACTCAGTGCGCGTGTGGACGACATCCGGACTCGATCTGCCATCCCTTCGGTCGGCGGCGGGGAACTGGGGTTTCGACGTCCAGATCAACACAGAGGAGTTCACTCCCCTCTACGTCGAGCTAGGTCGTCTCGATCCAGATCTCCAGCTTCAGGTGATCCCTTCGTATATGGAGGTTCCAACGGATTACCGCCCGACGCGGTTGCTGATCTATGGTCCCGAACCCACCGCCTCCAGCTTCCGGAGACTATGGATCGAGCAGGTCGATTACGAACCGGACTACTTCGGAATGATCGTTGCCGACCCCTCGGCTACGAGTTGGGAGGCCATCGACGTCCCGACCGGTATTGCGTTCATCGACGAAGGTGAACTTGGTTCCACGATCCTGTGGCAGCCCGACACCGGAGGGGGGGTAGTCCGCGTCGCCGGCCTCGGCTTCACGAGCGACCAACTGACGGAAGTAACTCTCGGGATGTGGCCAGGAGTCCGCGGGTGGGAACCCGACTCGCTGCCATCCGACATGTCACCTCTGTACGACGGGCCTGACTGGCCCTCCTTTGGCACCTACGTCACAGTCAGTGGACACCTTGGGAACTACCCAGGCGGTGCCTTGATACTGATGCAGCAGTTCACCGGCGGCTCGACCAGCGTGGAGATCGACCTGTGGAGCCGGCTGGCACGGTACCTCGGACACGAAGCAGACGCGTTTGGGTTCGCGGTCACTGAGGTCAGAGACAAGCCCGCCTACTTGGTTGAGTACTCCGACGGCTCAGTCCTCTACATCTGGGCAGAGACACCCAACCACTCGATCGAGCTGTTCGTCGACGGCTTCCCGGGAGACTCCGTAATCGCCGCCATCGTTGAGCTCACTCCCGAGGAATGGGAGGCTCTCCGAGAGCGACACCTTGGTAGCGGCCGCTCCTCCACCACCACAACGATGGCGCCTGGCGACACCCCGTAAGTCCGGCGCCGATCTGTTGACATGTACACACGCTGACCGACGGCGGCGCACCCGGCGCCACCTGGTCTCATCAGTAACCGGAGACCGGTTCCGGCTTTCCCGACTCCGCAGAGTTCACCACGGCTTCGAGCACCGCCACGTTGCCCACCCGCTCTCGGTTGTCGAAGCGGTAGGTCGCCCGGCCGGCGATGGCGTCGGCCCAGTGCTCGTATCCGGCCCGCACCGGGCCGGCGGGCTCGAAGTCGTACCGGGTCTGCTCCTTGTCGCCCCGGCGCCGCAGGTAGCAATGGGTGGTGCCACCGGGATCGACGTGCTGGGTCTCGCGGGCCTCGACCCAGCCGTGGCTGCCGAAAACCGCGAGGCGGCCGTAGTCGGGCGTGGCCGAAAGCGCCGCGATGTGGCCGGTAGTCTCGTCGGCGAACCGCAGGTGGGCGGAGAC
>DNGH01000024.1 GCA_003486285.1 Actinomycetota bacterium | reverse complement strand
GGCTCATGCGCCCGTCGCTCGTCGATCTCCGCCAGATCGGCGGCGGCGAGCGCCTGAAGGCGGATGATCTCCCGCTCCCGGGACACATACCGATCACACAACTCCGTATCCGACAGAGCCCAGGCGGGCCGATCGGAGGACACACGATGCTGTTCGAGCAGAACCATCACGCCAGAGTACGAAACGGGTGTGACACAATCGCAGGCGCGAGGTCACAGCACCACCGGACCGCCGTCCCGGCGCTACTCGCCGCTTGCCACCATCGCCGACAGCGTCGTCGCGATCTCGGTGAGCGTCTCCGCGGGAAGCGCGCCCGAGGTGCGTCCGACCACGATCCCATCGGGCGAGACGAACACGAAGAACGGAAAGGCATCGAGGCCGAACGCCGCGGCGATGGTCGACTGCTCGTCGTCGACGATGGTCGGCACGCTCCAACCCTCCCGTTCGAGCCACTCCGATGGAGGGAAGTTGGCCCGCGCCGAACTGGTGTTGGTGGAGACCGCGATGAGGTCGACGTTGTCGGGGAGGCTGCCCGCCTCGACCCAGTCCTGCACGACCGGAACCTCGGCCTGGCAGACCGAGCACCAATGGGCGAGGTAGACGAGGATCTTCGCCCGACCGTCATTGCTGATGCGGACCGCGGTGCCGTCGAAGTCGGCACCGACCACTTCGGGGATCGGGTACCCCAGGGCGGGATCGGGGTTGGCGCCGGCGCGGGGCAGTGCGGTACCGGTGACCGCCGGCGTCCCGAACTCCCCCTCGGTCGCAGGGCTGCTCATGGTGAGCAGCACCGTCGCGATCAGGGCGACGGCGCCGAGGCCGACGATGACCGGGATCAGGGGAAACTTCTTGGGAACGGGTGAGGTCATGCTGTCGGTTCTCTCTGCTCATGGGGTTGGAGGGCGGGAGGCGACGGCGCCGCCACGGGTTTCCCGTCGAGCGCCAGCACGGTCACGATCACGGCGAAGCACACGAATGCCATGAAGGCGATCGAAACCAGGTCGAACTTCATGAACCAGGCGACCGAGCAGGGGATGCAGAGATTGCACTCGCCGACCTGAAGATCGGGAAAGCGCTCGACCAGGTAGTGATAGGTGGAGATGAGCCCGCCGGGTATGGCGAGGCCGAAGACGTAGGGCCGGATGCCGCGGTCCTTCCGGAGCAGGGCGATGCCGAGGATCACGACGATGGGGTACATCGCGATCCGCTGATACCAGCAGTACTCGCAGGGGAGGAAACCGGCGACCTGGGAGTAGTAGAGGCTGCCCACCATGGCGATCAGCGCCATCACCCAGGCCAGGAGCATCCCGCGGCCCTCGATGGACAGGCGAATCGAGTCGTGGACGCGCCGCGCCCCCGGGGAGACGAAGGCGAGCAGGCGCACCGTCCAGACCGCGATCACGCAGGCCAGCAGGATCAGGGCGCCCACCGCCAGGAATGTCGAGACGGTGCTTACCGACATGAGCGAAGGAAGGGTACCGTGTTGGTGACGGAGAGAGGCCGAACGCCGTGCTTGTGCCATCGGGTCACCGTGTCGAGGTCGGGGGTTGGTATCTCGACCCCCACCGGCATCGGGTCTTCCTGCGTCCCGGTGAGCCCGCCCCGATTTGCCCGCACTTCGGACCGACCGCCGTCGTTTGGCGCCTGTTACAGGCGATCCCGCCGCCGGGGCGCCGTTCCTGACCGGGGTACGATCCGGCCATGGGTGCGCTCGTCGGTGGTCTGGTGCTTGCCGGTGTGCTGGTGGTCATCGTGCTCGCCTTCTCCTGGCAGAGCTGGCGGCGCCGGCGCGGTGATGCCGATGCGCTCTACGTCCTCGACGAGGCTGCGGCCTTCGTCCACGCCCGGTTGAGCCCCGAGGCCGCGGTTCGCCTCAGCCGCGCCCGGGTGCAGCGGATCCTCGAGTGGCAGATCGAGTACCAACAGGTGATCGCACCGCGGCTCGGGCACCACACCGTTCTCGGCAGCGGCGAGGGGATAGAGCACATCCTCGAGCGTGGTGCCGAACAGGGTGTGGACTTCGAACCGCGGGATGTTGCCGAGGTCATCGCCGCCGACGTCGAGTACCTGGTCTCCATCGGCGCCGTAGGTGCCCCAGCCGAGGAGGGTGAGGCATGATCGTCCGCTGCGGCCGATGCGGATCCGGGTTCGACGTCCCTGGGCCGGGCCGCCACGCCTGCCCCAACTGCGGCACCGTGAACGAGGTGGGGGCCGCATCGGGACCGATCTCGACCGCGCCGCCTCCACCACCGGTGCAGGAGGATCCCTCGCCGCGGGTGTCCTGCGCGAACTGTGGGTTCTCCTTCATCGTGGGAAAGGTCGAGGTGGCGCCCTGTCCCAATTGCGGGACCCCGGTTACGGTTGGGGTCACAGAGGAGGGCGACGGGTGAATCGAAGCGACTGGGAGCAGGCATACGGGGACGCCCCGAAGCGGCGCGATCGCTGGGTGACGCTGTCGTTCGAGGACCTTCCCGCACTCGGCCTGCCCGAATCGGGAGAGCCTCCGGAGCGCATCGGGTACCCCGGGGAGTTCCCCTATACCCGCGGCATCCATGCCACGGGCTATCGCGGGCGGCAGTGGACCATCCGCCAGTTCGCCGGGTTTGCCGGAGTCGAGCAGACCAATGCCCGCTTCCGGCACCTGCTCGCTCAGGGCCAGCACGGCGTCTCGGTCGCCTTCGACATGCCCACCCTGATGGGGCTCGACTCGGACAGCCCACTCGCCCTCGGTGAGGTGGGGCATTGCGGCGTAGCCATCGACACCGCCGATGACATGGCGATGCTCTTCGACTCCATCCCCCTGGGTGAGGTGTCGGTGTCGATGACCATCAACGGCCCCGCCCAGGTCCTGTTCGCCTTCCTCCTGGTGGCGGCCGAGGAGCAGGGAGTCTCGTGGCGCGACCTGCGGGGCACGCTGCAGAACGACATCCTCAAGGAGTACATCGC
>DNGH01000159.1 GCA_003486285.1 Actinomycetota bacterium | reverse complement strand
GACGATGTCACCGAACGAGTAGCGGCGCTGCGAGCCGGAACCCTGGGCGGTGGCGAGTGAGGGCCGCAGGAGATCGGTGCGGGCCCAATAGTCCAGCTGCCGGTAGGTGATGCCGACGATATTGCACACCTGTGGAGCCCGATACCCGGTAGCCGTGGTCACATAGCCTCCTCGAACCCGCCGAGCTTACACCACCGTAAGTCCGGTCCCTGGAACTACGGTGATGAAGTTAGGGACGGCGTGGCGGCGTTGTCAACAACCCTTGTGGACAACCCGCGGAACGGGAACGGGGCGCCTCAGCCGGAGGGACCGAAGTCCTCGGGATCCACCTGCTCCAGGAAGGAGCGGAAGCGGGCGACTTCCGACTCCTCGTCCTCGTCCTGGAGCTCGACGCCCGCCTCGTCGAGCACCGACGGCAGCACGAATATGGGCGATCCGGTGCGAGCGGCCAGAGCGATGGCATCGCTGGGCCGTGCCGAGACCCGGACCTCCTCCCCTCCCCTGTTGAGGACCAGGTCGGCGAAGTAGATGCCGTCGCGCAAAGCGGTGATCAGGACGTGGTCGACCACCGCACCGAGGCTCTCCAGGACCGCCTTGAGCAGATCGTGGGTCATCGGACGCTGCGGCTCGACGCCCTCTAGGGCGAAGGCGATCGCGGTGGCCTCGCCCGCCCCGATGAAGATCGGCAGGTGCCGCGTCCCTCCCGTCTCGCGCAGCAGCACGATCGGGGTGTTCGTGGGAAGCTCGACGCGGACCCCCACCAGCTCCAGTGGAATGCTCTCCGGAGTCACCAGAGCAGACTACCCCGCCCCGGCAAAGACCTGCCGGGCCAGCGAGTCGGGATCGTCCTGGAACGTCGCCAGATCGAGCACCGCCCACAGCGATGGCAGATTGCGGTAGCGCCCGTTCCAGTCCAAGCCGTAGCCGAGCAGGAACTCGTCGCCCACCTCGAAGCCCCGATAGCGGAGATCGACGTCGACGATACGCCTGGTGACCTTGTCGATCAGGGTGGCGGTGGCGAGCGACGCCGGGCGGCGGGTGGCGAGGAGCCCGTGCAGGTAGGACAGGGTGAGGCCGGTGTCGACGATGTCCTCGACCACGATCACGTGACGACCCGCGATGGAGGTGGCCGAGTCCACTGAGATGTTGACTCGCCCCTCCTCTCCGAAGCGGGTGAGGCTGAGAAAGTCGATCTCGGCTTCGGGCGGCACGTGCCGGCTCAGGTCCGCCAGGAACGGGACCGCGCCATTGAGGATGCCCAGCAGCACGGGCTCCTTGTCCTGATAGTCGGCGGTGATCGCGGCGCCGAGTTCGGCCACGCGCCGGGCGATCGTGGCGGCATCGACGACCTCGACCAGTGACCTCATGACTCGCCGCCGAGCAACAGCGGCAACAGCTCCCGGAAGCTCTGATGGAGATCGTCGGTCAGTGGGGTGCGGGCGGGGCTCACCGGGTTCCCCGGAGCGAGGTTGTTGGCGGCGGCCTCGAGCCGTGCCTGATACCAGTCCGGGAAACTCAGTGCCAGGTCGGTCCCGGCGGCCATTCCGAAGAAGTGGTCGCGCGGCCCCAGGGCGCCCATCGCCCAGGCCAGCAGGGCGCGGGTGGTGGCCCGCCGATTCGGGGTGCCGAGCACCACGGCCAGAAGCCGGTCGTGCTGGGTCACCGTGTAGGAGAGCAGCACCTGGCCGGCATTGGCGGTGTCCCCGGTCTTCAGTCCCAGCAAGCCGGGGAACACCCCGAGGTCGCGGTCGGTGGAGTCGACCTCGAGGATGCGGCCGTTGATGTCGAACGTGACGTGCTTGGTACGGGCCAGCTTGAGCGTGATCGGGAAGTCGAGGGCGTACCGACCCATCTTGATCAGGTCGCGCGCCGTCGAGAGGTGCTCGGCGTCGTCCAGGCCGTGGGGATTGCGAAAGGTCGTGTTGGTCATCCCGAGTTCGGACGCGGTGACGTTCATGAGTTCCACGAACTGCTCCACCGTCCCCGACACCGCCTCTGCGACCGCGGTGGAGGCATCGTTGCCCGACTGGACCATGACGTTGGCGAGAAGGTCGCGCGCCAGCCACACCTCCCCCTGGCGGACGTCGGGTTGACCGGTGAAGCCGATCGGCGTCGCGTCGGCGGTCGCCGAGATGGTGATCGTCGCGCTTAGGTCGAGAGCCTTCTCGGCGAGCACCGCGGTCATCAGCTTGGTGATCGACGCCGGGGGCATGAGGAGATCCGGATCCTTCGACCCCAGCTCCGCCTCGTGGTCGACGGAGTACACCATCCAGGAGCGTGCCGCGATCAGCGGGGCCTCGGGCGCGGGAAACGCGATCATCGGCGGGGGCGGCAGCGGCAGCGGGCGCAACCCGAGTTCGGGGCCGGGGGCACCGAGGGCGAGCGTCAACACCAGGGCGGAGAGCACTGCGGCCTCACCTATCCAGGACCTGGCGCAGTTCGGAACGCACCATCGCCTCCTGCATCTCGCGAGCCGCCTGGGCGACATCGGCGAGCATCTCCCCCGCCTGACGGCGTCCGCTCGGGGTGGCATGGCGGAGCAGCGCGGCGGTGAGCTGGCGAAAGAGATCGACCTCGCGGTTGGCCCCGAGCCGCATGGCGCGCAGATGCCGGGCCTCGAGGCCGTGGCCGACCATCCGGTAGGCGGCTCGGATCACCGCGACGTCGTCGTTGTCGAAGCGGGCTTCGGGCGTGGCCTGGGCAGGGTCGAGGACCCCGTGCTTGACGAGCTCGCCGATCAGGTCGAGCGGCGCGCCGGCGGACTCGGCGGCTTCGGCCGCGGTGAGAGCGCGCGCGGTGGTTGCGAAATAGGCCGCGGCGGGTGGCCCCGGTGGGGGCGCCGGGACGGTCTCCTGCCCGCGGTCCCATGAGCTCAGGCGGCCCTTGATGACGCGCAACGGGAGGAAGTGGTCGCGCTGCTGGCGAAGGATGTAGCGGATGCGCTCCAGGTCGGCGGGGCCGAACTCGCGATAGCCCGACTTGGTGCGCGGCGGGTGGATCAGACCCTCCGTCTCCAGGAACCTGATCTTGGAGATGGTGGCGTCGGGGAACTCGTTCTGGAGCAGGGCGACCGCGCCGCCGATACTGAGCGAGGACCTGGAGTTCATGAGTCGGCGGCGACGATCAGATGGAAACGGCCGATGATCACCTGGTCGCCGACATCGAGCACAGACTCGTCGGAGCGCACCCCGTTGACGTAGGTGCCGTTGGTCGAGCCGAGGTCCCGGACCACCAACACGCCCCCTTCGACTCCGAACTCGGCGTGGTGGCGGGAGACCGTGACATCGTCCAGGAATATGTCCGCGTCGGGGCTGCGGCCCGCCTGGAGCCCCTCCCCGATCGCCCAGTGCAGTCCGCGCCTCGGCCCGGAGGCGACTATCAGCGCGTAGGCGGCGGCGGCCGCAGGCTCGCGGTCTCCATCCGCGCTGGGGACTTCGATGGTTTCGGTCGGATCCGGCTCGTCCGACGGCCGCGGCGGGAAGGACTCCACAAACGGCATGGTACCTGGCCCTTACCCGTAATCACCGTCACGTTGAAGGTGAGGTAGAGGGTCAGCCGATGAGGGCGCGGTAGGCCGCGGCGTCGAGCAACCCGTCCACGGCCGTGATGTCGTCCGGGGTCAATTCGACGAACCAACCCTCGCCGTAGGGGTCTTCGTTGATTCGCTCCGGGGCGTCGGCGAGCGCCGCGTTGACTGCGCGCACCTCACCCGCACACGGCGCGTAGACCTCCGCGACCGACTTCGTGGACTCGACCTCGGCGAGGGTGTCGCCGGCGGCGACCTTCTTGCCCACCGCGGGGAGGTCGACGAAGACGACGTCACCGAGAGCGTCCTGGGCGTAATCGGTGATCCCGATGCGGATGATGTCGCCGACCCGCAGGGCCCACTCGTGCTGGTCGGTGTAGCGGCGGTCGTCGGGAACGCTCACGGCGCCTCTCCTGGTTGTCGTCGTTCCGAGGATACCCGTTCGCCGGTCTCGCTCAGGGCTCGCCTGATGTCGGCGAAGTACTGGAAGGCAACGATCCAGTACAGGATCAGGCCGGGAATCCCCACCGCATGGGCGAACCCGCGGAAGAACTCGTGGGCGCCGCCGGCGTACACGATGAACGCGGGGATGGCGAAGTAGATGGCGAAGGTGGCCCGCTTGCCGAGGGTGCGCACTGCGATCTTCTTCCCGGTGCGAACGGCCAGGTACATGGCGGCGCTGCCCACGAAGATCTCACGCACCAGGAGAGCGGCTGCGAACCATGCGGGCACGGTGCCAGAGATCCACCCCCCGATCACGGCGGCAGCCACGGCGAGACGGTCGGCGATCGGGTCGAGCATCTTCCCCAGCTCGGAGACCTGGCCGAGGCGGCGCGCCAGATACCCGTCCACCCAGTCCGTGGCCCCGACCCCGCCGATCAGCAGTCCGGCCGCGATGTAGTCCTCACGACCGAGCAGCAGCCACAGGAACACGGGTACGAGGGAGATGCGGATCGCCGAGATCAGATTGGGGATCGTGAAGATCATGGGGCCGGGCGGAGCCGGAAGGGGATTCGGGCGAGCTCCTCCCCATCGTGCTCGACCACGAACACGTAGCCGCCCGGCGCGGGGAACCGCACATTGCCGAACGCACCAACCAGCGGCACGACCGTGGCGGCGCCGGCGGGGATCGAGGCCGGGGCCCCGACCCGGAGGTTGCCGTGCGACTCCACGCCCATGTCGGCGCCGTCCTCATCGAAGAGGGCGATCCGAAGCGACAGATCGCGGTTGCGGTCGGCCGGGCCGACCTCGGCGACCAGGACCACGGCGAGGCTGCGGTACACGACCGGGAAGCTGCGGGCGGTGATCGTGTCGAAGGCACCGCCGAGGACGTATAGCTTTCCCGCGGTCACCTGAGCGGCATCGGCCAACATCGCCGAGGTCAGTCGCACGGCGCAGCCTCCCGGGCGACAGCACGCCCATCGGGATCGGTCACTCGCTTCAGGCGGGTTCCGCAATGGGCGGGCTCGAGGTCCAGTGAGTCCGGTACGGCAAGGAACACCGTGACCTCGCCAAAGCCAAAGCCCAGGCTCTCCCCCAAGGCCACGGAACCCGGCCAGTCGGTGGTCTCGACGGAGAGATCATCCAATGCGATCACGGTCATGGCATGCGATCGTAGTAAGGGCGACAGCCGCGCTAGGTCCCGGTGGCGGTCGACCAGGTCGTGGATTGCTGCACCTCGGTGGAGGCGTACAGCGTGAAGTCGGGACTCAGTCGGGCCAGCAGTTCGGCCAGAGTGACGGTGTCCCAGTCGATACCCAGGGCCACCTCGCGGGTGACGTTGAGGACCGTCTCCGGCGGTGGTGGCGTGCCCGACTCCCCGGCGGCATAACGCTCCTGGCAGATGTCGAACGACAACAGACCCGGCCATTGCAGGAACACCTCCGGCAGGAAGACCGCTGCCAACGGCACGGTTGCGGCCGCCACCGCCTCGATGTCGGGTTCCGCCAGCGGCTCGACGTACACCGCGAGGTG
>DNGH01000207.1 GCA_003486285.1 Actinomycetota bacterium | reverse complement strand
AGAGGACCGGGATGGACGTACCTCTGGTGTGCCAGTTGTCCTGCCAAGGGCATTGCTGGTTGGCTACGTACGGCACGGATAAGCGCTGAAGGCATCTAAGTGCGAAGCCGGCCTCGAGATGAGACCTCCCACCGCATCAAGCGGGTAAGACCCCTGAGAGAACATCAGGTTGATAGGCCGGAAGTGGAAGCGCAGCAATGTGCTCAGCTGACCGGTACTAATCGGTCGAGGGCTTGATTCGATACCAAGATGTGCGTGCTCGCTATGGAGTGCTCGGGGTGCCGAGCATCTACAGGTTTCCGGTGGTGTTAGCGGCGGGGAACCACCCGTTCCCATTCCGAACACGGAAGTTAAGCCCGCCAGCGCCGATGGTACTTGGGGCGTAGGCCCCTGGGAGAGTAGGTCGCCGCCGGAGTCTTTGAAGTGGGCCGCCCAATGGGCGGCCCACTCGCGTGGGTACGATCCTCTCGGGGAGGTTCCGCAGATGACGAATCGAGGCAATGGTGCGCCCGGCCGCGGCAGTGATCGGCGCGACGGTGCCGGCCGCGCCCGGCGCGACGCCGCCTCCTCGGATCGGGTCCGGGGCCAGGGAAGCCGCTCCTCCGGTGCGGATCGCCAGGCTTCCAAGGGGTCTGGGTCCGGGGGAGACCGGCGCCGCACCGAAGACCGCTCCGACAAATCCCGTGGCGCTGCAGCCGACCGCCACCCCACCGGGGCGGCGGCCCCGGCACCGGAGCGGAAGCGCTGGGCCGCCGAAGGCGATCTGCCGCGGTGGATCCAGGAGGAGGTGGGCCGGGTGACCCCCAAGGCGCGCATCCAGCCGACCCTCGAGCTTCTACAGACCGCGGCCAAGGCATTCGCCGGCGGCAAGCATGGCAAGGCGCTCCATCTTCTCGAGGAGGCCAAGGAGCTGTCGCCGCGCACTGCCACCATCCGCGAGCTCCTGGGACTGTCGGCTTATCGCCTCGGGCGCTGGGAGGTGGCGCTGCGCGAACTTCGTACCTTCCGCCGCCTCACCGGCGAATCGACTCACATGCCGGTGGAGATGGACGTACTGCGGGCCCTGGACCGCCCGGCCGATGTAGACGAGGTGTGGGAGGCGTTCCGCCGCATCGGTGGCGAGCGGGAGACCGAGCGCGAGGCCCGGGTCGTCTACGGCTCCCATCTGCTCGACGTCGGCAAGGACCGCGAGGCCTGGGAACTCACCAACCCGCGCCGGATCGGCGAGTCGCCTCAGGAGAGCGAACTCCGAGTGTGGTTCGTGGCGGCGCGGGCCGCCGCCCGTCTCGGCGATCGGCGCACCGGGCGTCGCATCTACGAAGCCATCCAGGCAGCCGCCCCCGGGTTCCCGGGACTCGACGAACTCGACCGCGCCACCGCGGCGGCTTCGTGACTCAGCGCTCGCTCGATTGTGACAGCCACCGCCGTATCCCGGCGGACTGCATCGGCCAGTAGGTGTTGCGGTCGTATCGGGCGATGGTGTCATCGGGATACCCTTCCGCCCGGTAGCCCGCGAGCACCCACTCCCGCATCGCCGCCACCAGGGCGGCATCGTCGAGTGCGGCGGCGCCTTCGACCCAGCGCACCCAATCCCACATGCGCCGCTGCGCGGTCTCCAGGGTTCCCTGAGGGTCCCGGTCGGGTCCGTAGTGGGCGAAGCCCAGGAAGGCCGGCTGGCGCGCCGCGATGCGGCGCATCTGCTCGGCTACCAGGTGGGGGTCGAAGTCGGGGGGAGGGGTGTTGGGATGGACCAGGTGGCCGTGGGGGAACGCCAGGCCGACCGAATCGCCGATCAGTGCCGCTCCGGTGTCGGCCTCATGGAAGACGACGTGGTGGCGGGCGTGGCCCGGCGTGTACATCACCTCGATGTGGCGTCCGTTTCCCAGGGGGAGGGTGCTGCCCTCCTCGAGGACGAGGAGGCGCTCGGCGGGGATCGGCTCCATCGGACCCCAGAGATCGAGCATCCCCTGCGGGGTGTAGATGCGCTCCGCAGAGGCCCAGAGGCGCTCGGGTGCCACGAGGTGGCGCGCTCCCTGCTCGTGGACCCCGATCCGGGCTGCAGGGAACCTGCGGGCAAGGTGTCCGGCACCGCCGGCGTGATCCAGGTGGATGTGGGTGACCGCCAGCACCGCCACATCGTCGACCCCGATCGAAGCCAGGGCCTCGTAGAGGTGGCCGATGGTGCGAGAGGGTCCGCACTCGATCAGGACCCGGTTCGGGGTGTCGAAGAGGTAGCAAGCGAGGCGTTCCGCCTCGTCGTGCATGTAGGCGTCGATCAGGTAGAGGTCGTGGCCCAGCGGGGTGACGGAGACCTCGGGCATCGCCGCGACGCTAGCCGGAAGCGTCACACCCGCTGGCTAGGTTCCACATGGCGCGGCATCCGGAAAGGAAAGCCCGCATGGACCTCAACCTCGTGGTGCTCGCCGGCCGACTGGCGGCACCCCCCGAGATCCGCCAGTTCGAGAGCGGCTCCCGGCTGGCGCGGTACCTGGTGACCGTGCGCACCGAGGAGCCGAGTCGCCGGGTCGACGTGGTCCCGGTGACGCTCTGGGATCCCGACGAAGCCCTCGTGGACGCCGACCCTGCTCCCGGTACCCGGGTGTGGGTGGCGGGAGCCGTGCAGCGCCGCTTCTGGAGCGGTGACGACGGTCGCCGCAGCCGGCTGGAGGTGGTCGCCGAGCAGGTCTGTCTGCGTGATGCGGAACCGGAGGAGGGCTAGCCTCGCGCTCAGGCCAGCGGTTCGCGGAGGCCCTCGGTGCTCGACATCTCGGCTTTCCTGCGTATCACCGTGGATCCGGTGCGGCTCGCCATCCTCGGCGCAGCTGCAGTCGGGGAGATCGATGCCGCGGCCATCGCCGGGGCGACTGGTGTCACCCAGCGGCGGGTGCAACGCGAGATCGGCAGCCTCACCCAGGCCGGTCTGCTCGTCTCCGGCAGGCTCGACACGGCCCTGCTGCAGCACATCGCCTCCCAATTGCCGCGGGTCCCGGAGGCCGACCCCGAGGTGATCGAGGGCCCCTGGAGCCCGGTGGAGGCCCGGGTCCTGCAGGCCTTCTTCTCGAGCGACCGCCTCGTGGAGATCCCGGCCTCACAGGGCAAACGGCGGGTCGTGCTGGAGCGGCTCGCCATGGAGTTCGAGCCCGGGCTCCGCTACCCCGAGCGTGAGGTGAACTTCACCCTGGCCTTGTTCCACGCCGATTTCGCCGCGTTGCGCCGGTATCTGGTGGATGAAGGAATCATGACGCGGGCCGACGGGGTGTACTGGCGGACCGGCGGCCGGTACCGCGAGCAGCCCTGAAGGCGCCAAGGCTCTAGCCTGCGGCCCATGTGCCGCAGCATCGTCCAACTGAGAAAGCCGGAAGGCGCCAGCCGCGAAGAACTCGAGGCCGCGGCGTTGCAGTTCGTCCGCAAGATCAGCGGGTTCCGCGTCCCGTCGGCGGCGAACCGCGCCGTGTTCGACCGCGCGGTGGCGGAGATCGCCGACCGCGCCGAGGCCCTGCTGGCGGGCCTGGTCGTCAGGTCGTGACGGGAGATCGCGGCGACGACCTGCGACGGTTTCTCGAGCCAGAGCGGGTTGGGATCATGCGGGCGCTCCCGGCGATCCTGGCCGGCGCCCTGGCCGTGGGGGTCCTGATCGGAGTGGTGCTGTTACGGCCCACGGGCCGGGAGCGCCCCGATCTCGAGGAGATCGGGATCACGGCGCGCACGTATGAGGCTGTGGTGGAGGACGTCGTGGTGGCGCCGTGCTTCGCCAATCCCGAGCTGGAGTGCGCCGATGTCGTCCTGCGGCTCACCCAGGGGCCCGACGCCGGGCACGAGTTCTCCCTGGCGGTTGTCTTGAGCGAGACCTCGCCGTCCTTTGCGGCGGGGGAGCGCATCGTCCTCAACTATCAGGAGGACGCTCCCGCCGAGTTCCGCTACTCCTACGCCGACCGACAGCGGCGACCGCTGCTGTTGTGGCTCGCCGTGGCCTTTGCGGTGGTGGTGGTCGCCCTGGGACGGTTGCGTGGTCTGGCCGCCCTGATCGGCCTGGCCGGGAGCGTGGTGGTCCTTCTCCAGTTCGTCATCCCGGCCATCTTGGATGGGCGCAATCCGCTGCTGGTGGCCGTCATCGGTGCCTCGGTCATCGCCTACCTGGCCCTGTATGCGGCGCACGGATTCACCCGCATGACCACGGTGGCGCTGCTGGGCACGCTCGCCGCTCTGGCGCTGACCGCCGTCCTGTCGTGGTTGGTGGTGGGAGCGGCCCGATTCAGCGGACTCACCGCCGACGAGGCCTTCATCATCACGATCGCCGGGCACTTCGACCTGAGCGGGCTGATCCTGGCGGGCATCGTTCTGGGGGCACTGGGGGCGATCGACGACATCACGGTCACACAGGCATCGACCGTTTGGGAACTCCATGCGCTTCGGCCGGACCTGGGCAAGGCGGGTTTGGTCCGGTCGGGACTGCGGGTGGGGCGCGACCACGTCGCCTCGACCGTGAACACCCTGCTGCTCGCCTACGCCGGAGCGGCGATGCCGTTGCTCCTCTTCCTCGTGCTTGCGGGGCAGTCGATCGGGGCGGTGCTCAATGGCGAGGTCGTGGCGGTCGAGGTCGTCCGCACCCTGGTCGGGAGCATCGGGCTGGTGGCCGCGGTGCCGCTGACCACGTGGTTGGCGGCGGTGTTTGCTTCCGAGGAATTCGCGGGGCGACCCCAGCATCCCTCCGAGATCGGTTGATCAGCTGCCGTCGACGCGCCTCGACTTGCACTAGAGGGTGAGCCTCGACCCTCGATATAGGGTCGAGGGGGTGCCTCAGGCGCCGCTGCAGGCTTGGGCCAGGAGTGCGGCGGCCCGGTCTCCCCGTGGAAAGGAGGTCTGGGTGCCCGGACGCGTGACGCTGTCCGCGGCGCAGGCGATGCCGAGTCGCAGCGCGGTGGCGGTGTCGAGTCCGGCGGCGAGCGCAAAGGCGAAGGCCCCGACGAAGGCATCGCCGGCGCCGGTGGTGTCGGTGACGGCCACCCGAGGTGCCGCCAGGCGCAGGACGCGGTCATCACTCCCCACCAGGGCGGCCCCCGCCTCGCCGAGCGTCACCACCAACCCGCACCCGATCCGGCGCCGTGCCCCCAGCAGGGCGGCGTCATCCGCAGGGTCGGCTTCACCATCGAGGAGGTGGGCCAACTCGACCTGGTTGGGGATGATCCAGTCGCAGGCGCCGAGCAACTCGGGTGCGACCCCAGCTCCGGGTGCCGGATTGAGGATGGTCGTCGCCCCGCGCTCCCGGGCCGCCGCAAAGGCCGCGACGGTGACCTCCTGGGGGATCTCGAACTGGCCGATCACGACGTCGAGGGTGGGGAACCCGGCGATGGCCGCGGCGGCCTGGCCGGGGGTGAGGCGATGGTTGGCGCCGGGGATGACGATGATGCGGTTGGTGCCGTCCGGTTCCACCCAGATCGGTGCCACCCCGCTGGGCCCCGGTGCCGTGTAGACGTGGCTGACGTCGATCCCGAACCCGGAGAGGTTGGCTCGGGTCAGCTCACCGTAGGCGTCGTCGCCGACGCAGTTCACCATTCCGACCGCGGCGCCGAGAAGCCGGGCCATCACCGCCTGGTTGGCCCCCTTGCCACCAAACCCCATGACGAACCGATCCCCGATGATGGTCTCCCCGGGCTCGGGGATCCGGGGGGTGTAGGCGATGAGGTCGAGGTTGGTGGACCCGACGACGGCGACGTGGCCGGGTGTGACGCGGGGTGCCACCATGCGGGGCACGCTAGCGCCCGCAACGCTTCCGGAGGACCGATGAACCCGCAACGCCTCCCGGCCTGGAACCGGCCGGTCCTGCAATCGGTGGTGACGGCGGTGGGGGAGAGCAGCCACGTCGCCACCGACCCGGCGGCAGTGGAGCGTGTCGCCGCGTGGATGGCCTACGAGCCGTTCGCCCCGCCGGTGGGCGGACCGGAGGCGCCGTTCGACTGGGGCGACGCACCCGAAGGGGTGATCGACGCGGTGATGCTCAAGGCGTGTCTCGACTTCGCCTTCACCGACTTCGCCACCGGGATCAAGTTCGAGACCGAGTATCTGGGACGGACCTGGTCGGACAGCGAGGCGATGTACGGCTGCCTGCATCGGGCGTGGACCGCTGGCGTCCCGATCCTCGATGGTGACTACCTCGCCGGCGTCGGAGTCGAGGCTCTCGACCGGATGTTCACGGGGTCGATTCCGATGCCCATGCTGGAGGAACGCGCCGCCATCCTCAACGACGTCGGCGAGGCGCTGGTGGATCGGTACCAGGGCCGGTTCCACCGATTCGTGCAGGGCTGCGCCCCTGCCATGTACGCCGGGGGAGAGGGGCTGCTCGAGCGCTTGGTCACCGAGTTCCCGCGCTTCGACGACCACAGCGACTACCACGACCGAACCGTGGTGTTCCACAAGCTGGCGCAGCTGGCCCTGTGGTCGCTGCATCTCAGCGTCGGCCCGGTGGGTGGTGTGGTGATCCGGGATCTCGATGGCATGACCGCCTTCGCCGACTACGTGGTGCCGCTCGCCCTGCAGCTCATGGAGATCCTCGAGTACACCGACGCGCTCGAGAGGCGGATCGCATCCGGGGATCTGCTGCCCCGCGACTCGGACGAGGAGATCGAGATCCGGGCGCACTCGCTGTACGCCACGGCGCTGCTCACCGAGGCGATCAACCGCCGCCGCGGGCCGGAGCGGGCGCTGATCATCCCCCAGGTCGACTATCGACTGTGGAGCACCTATCACACGGCTCCCAGGCCGCACCACCTCACCCGCACCATCATGTATTGATCCCCGGTGCCTGCGTGGCGACCGCGGCCCGGTAGGGTTCGGCGCCACGAGAAAGGGTGGCATGAGCGAGCTTCCGCTGACCGAAGAGGAGTGGGCCCGGCGCCTCGACGCCGAGCAGTACCGGGTGCTGCGCCAGGCAGGTACCGAGGCCCCCTTCACCGGGGCCCACTGGGACAACCACGCCGAAGGCACCTACCGCTGCGCCGGCTGTGGCACGGCCGTGTTCGCCTCGAGCGACAAGTACGACAGCGGTAGCGGCTGGCCGTCCTTCACCCAGCCGGCGGCCGCCGCAGCAGTGGCGATGGAGCGCGATTCGAGCCATGGGATGGAGCGCACCGAGGTGCGCTGCGCATCCTGCTCCGGCCATCTCGGGCACGTCTTCACCGACGGGCCGGGACCGACGGGCCTGCGTTACTGCATCAACTCGGCGGCTCTCGACTTCCAACCGTGAGCGACGTCGTCGTCGGGGAAGATGGAGTTCGGCGCTGTCGTTGGCCCGGGGAGGACGCCCTCTACGTCGGCTATCACGACACCGAGTGGGGTCGTCCCGAGGAGGACGATGCTGCCCTCCTGGAGAAGGTGGCACTGGAGGGCTTCCAGGCCGGGCTGGCGTGGATCACGGTGCTGCGCAAGCGTGAGGCCTTTCGCAAGCACTTCGCCGGATTCGAGCCGGAGGAGGTGGCGCGTTTCGGCGAGCGGCAGATCTCCCGGATGCTGGCCGACCCGGCCATCATCCGCCACCGCGGCAAGATCGTGTCGGCGATCAACAACGCCCGGTGCGCCGTGGCGGCGATCGACGAGCACGGCAGCCTGGCGAACCTGTTCTGGCCGTTTGCTCCAAGAGCCGGGGCTGCCCCGCGTGACTTCGGCGACCTCGCCGCGGTGACACCGGCCTCGACCGCGCTCAGCAAGGAGCTGAAGCGGCGCGGCTGGACCTTCGTCGGCCCCACGACGATGCACGCGATGATGCAGGCGATGGGGATGGTCAACGACCACCTCGTGGGGTGCCATGTCCGCGCCCAGTGCGAGCGGATGCGGCGGCCGACGGTGCGCCGCTACTCGGCGGCGCGGTCCTGAGTGTCCTGCTCGGCGATGCGGCGATGGACGTCCTCCATGTCCACCTCCCGCACTCGCGTGATCAGTTCGTCGAGGCTGGAGGGTGGTAGCGCCCCGGCCTGGCTGTAGAGGATCACCTTGTCCCGAAACACCATGAGCGTGGGGATCGAACGGATGCCGAAGTAGCCGGCCAGTTCCGACTCGGCCTCGGTGTCGACCTTGGCGAAGACCATGTCCGGGTTCCGCTCCGAGGCCGCCTCGAAGGTGGGGGCGAATGAACGGCAGGGCCCGCACCAGGCGGCCCAGAAATCGATGAGCACCATGTCGTTGCCCGAGATGGTGGCGGTGAAGGTGTCCTTGGTGAGGTCGATGGTTGGCACGTATCGCACCAACCCCGACAAGCGGCCGTGGATTCCCCGCCCGGTCGTACCGTGCGGCCATGCGCCCCGGTCTGCCCGTTCTCCTACTGCTGCTGGCAGCGTGCACTGCGGATCCGGCCGCGCCGGATGCCGGGCCCGGCGGGGGAGTCACCACCGTGGTTGCTGCCACGACCACCACGGTCCTTCCCACCACGACCGTGACCTCTGTCACGACGACCACGACCACGGTCCCCGAGCCGGAGCCTTGGGCGATCGTGGTGGTCGGTGACTTCGGGACCGGCGGTGCGGCCGAGGGCGAGGTCGCCGCGGCGATGGCCTCATGGGTGGCGCAGCATCCCGAAACTCGGGCGCTGGTGACCACCGGGGACAACTTCTACATCTCCGATGTCGTCGCCGCCTGGGAGCAGCCCTTCGGGTGGGTGGCCGAAACGGGGTTGCCGGTCTGGGCGGTACCGGGCAACCACGACCTCGAGACCCCCGGGCAGTGGCTCGCTTCCGAGGAGGCGTTTGGGTCGTATCCGCGGTGGCGTACCCAGGAGGTGGCCGGGATCACGTTCGTCCTGCTGGACTCGAACCAGGTCGAGTCGGAGGAGCAGCGGGCCTGGCTGGCGAAGACGGCGACCGCGCTCGACGGCCAACCCTGGATCGCGGTATTTCATCATCCGGTGAAATCCTGCAGCCTGCACGGCAGCACCGAGGCGGTGCGCCGGCAGTGGGCCGACCTGCTGGGTTCGGCCCGGCTGATACTGAACGGCCACGATCACAACTATCAGCGCTTCGAGACCGAGAGTGGCTGGCAAGTGGTGACCGGCGGCGGCGGGCAACTCCTCTACGACATCAAGCCCTGCGGCGATGCCGCCCCGGACCCGGTGGCCGGTGAGGTGGCGTGGCACTTCGTGGTGATCACGGGCCAGGGAGACACCGCCGAGGTGACGGCCAATGACCGTTTTGGCGGGATCATCGACTCGTTCGTCCTGGATCTGGCACCTCGGCCGTAGCGCCCATAATCCACGTTCTGTCAAGTAGAGCAAATTGGCAAGGGTCACCTCCTGCCCCGAGGCTTGGGGGCGCCCCCCTGCTACCCCAGGACCTCGCTGCGGAGCCGGTGGAGGGCCTCAGCGTGCTCCTGCGGGCTCTGGTTGAACCCTGCGATCACCAGCTCGGAGACGCCCGCCAGGGCGTACTCCTCGACCCGCTGCCGGAGGTCGGTGATGGTGCCCACCAGGCCGCCCCGCTCTCCGTAGGTGGAGCGGAGGTCGTCGGCGGTGGCGCGGTCGGGGGCGATGCGGAGGAACAGGGCGGCACTGCGGCGGATCCCGCCTGGATCCCGCCCCTCCGCTTCGCAGTGTGCCTCGAGGATCGCCCCCTTGGCGGCCATCCTCTCCGGGAGGCCCCAGGCGTTCCATTCGTCGGCGTGGCGGGCCACGGTGCGGAGGGTGCGACGTTCGCCTCCCCCACCAATGAGCAGCGGAACCGGATGGGGTGGCTTGGGCTCGAGTGGAGCGCCGTCGAGGCGGTAGTAGCGGCCGGCGAAGTCGGTCCGTTCCCTGGTGAGCAGCGAACGGATGATCGCCGCGGCCTCCTCGAGTCGATCGGCCCGCTCCCCCACCGTCCCGTACTCGAACCCGTACCGGTGGTGTTCGTTCTCCTGCCAGGCGGCACCGAGCCCGACGACGGCTCGGCCCCCGGAGATGTGGTCGATGGTCGCAGCCATCTTCGCCACCAGTGCGGGATGGCGATAGGTGTTGCCGGAGACCATCACCCCGACCCGTCCCCGGGGTACGCTCGCCGCCAGCGCCGCCAGTGTGGTCCAGGCCTCGTGCACCGGTCCCAGCTCGGGATCCGCCGCCGCGGCGGCGCCGTAGCCACCCGTCGGGGGCATGAAGTGATCCGGAACCCAGATCCCGCAGCCCCCCGCCTCGACCAGGGCCCGGGCGCTGTTCAGCATGTCGCTCCAGGGGCTGCCGGTGCTGATCCAGAGGCTGAAGTCCATCGAGCCACGGTACCGGGGCGCGGAGCAGCGTCGCCTACCCTCCGCTCGTGCCCCTGAGACGCGGTCACCCTTCGATCTGGCGCGGCCTGCTTCCCGGTCTGGGCATTCTGCGCCGCTATCGGCGGGAGTGGTTGCGCCTCGACCTTCTCGCCGGGCTCACCGTGGGGGCGATGTTGATCCCACAGTCGATGGCATATGCCGAGCTCGCCGGCATGGCCCCGGAGTACGGCTTCTACGCAGTGATCGGGGCACTGGTCGTCTACGCGCTCGTGGGCACGAGCCGCCATCTCGGCGTCGGGCCGGAGCCGGGCACTGCGATCCTCGCCGCCACCGGCGTCGGCGCCATCGCCGCAGGCGACGGAACGCGCTATGTCGCTCTCATGGCTGCACTCGCACTGGTGGTGGCCGCGATCTGCATCATCGCCGCCATCGCCCGTTTCGGGTTCCTGGCCTCCGCGCTCTCGAAGCCCGTGCTGGTCGGATACATCACCGGGGTCGGGCTCACCCTCTTGAGCAGCCAGATCAGTGCCTTCTCCGGCGTGTCCATCTCGGAGGACAACTTCTTCACTCGATTCCGTGAGTTGGCGGTGGAACTCGATGGTGTCCACGCAGCCACCCTCGCCGTCGGTGCGGCCACCCTCGTCTTCATCCTCGTGTTGCGGCGGCACGCCCCGCGACTGCCGGGGGCCCTGCTGGGGGTGCTGGCGGCGTCGCTGGTCGTGGCCCTCCTCGGCGACGACAGCGGGGTGAGGCTGGTGGGAGCGATCCCGGGTGGCCTGCCCCTCCCCCAGCTCCCGGATGTGGCTCTGGCGGACCTGGGCCGCCTGCTGCCCGTGGCGGCGGGCATCGCCATCGTCGGATACTCGGACAACGTCCTCACCGCGCGCTCCATCGCCGTCCGCAAGGGTTACAAGGTGGATGCCAACCAGGAGCTCCTGGCGCTCGGCCTCACCAACCTCAGCTCCGGCTTCACCCAGGGGTTTCCGCTGTCCTCGAGTGCCAGCCGCACCGCAGTGCCCGCAGCATTGGGCAGCAAGACGCAGCTGGTCTCCCTGGTGGCTGCGGCCTGCGTCGTGCTCACCCTGGTGGGGGCGGGGTCTCTTCTCGGTGAGATCCCCCGCGCCGCCCTGGCTGCAGTGATCGTCTCCGCGGCGATCGCCATCATCGACGTCGCCGGATACTGGTCCCTGTGGCAGGTCAGCCGGGAGGAGTTCGTGCTGGCCGTGCTGGCGGCTCTCGGGGTCATCGTGTTCGACGTCCTCACCGGAGTCCTCATCGCGGTCACGCTCTCGATCGTGGTCGCCCTGTTCCGCATCGCTCGGCCCCACGATGCCGTCCTTGGCGACTATCCCGAGCTCGACGGCTGGGTGGAGGCGAGCACGTTCCCCGAAGCCAAGACCGAGCCGGGGCTTCTGGTCTACCGATTCGATGCCCCGCTCTTCTTCATGAACAGCGAGCGGTTCCAGGAGCGTGTGGAGCTCCTCCTCGCCGAGATGGTCGGTGACCAGGACTGGGTGGTTCTCGACTTCGAGGGCATCGGTACCCTGGACGCCACCGCCCTCGACGGGCTCAAAGAACTCACCGACCGGCTGTCACATGTCGGAGTGAAGGTCGTCGCCGTGGCCCGGCCGAATGTGAAGGTCGTGGCGCGTCTGCGGCGCGCCGGGCTCGTTGCGCCGGAGGGTCCGATCTGGGTGTTCCCGACGATCAACAGCGCGGTGCGGACCTTTCGCAGCCGCCCGCGCAGCTGAGCGCTGGCGCGGTCACCGCTCGAGCCGCGGATGGTCGTCGGTGGCGGCCGCAGCCTCGGCCGGGGACCGCTCCTCGGGGCGGTTGGCGAGCACCGTCGCCCGCTGCACCGCCGAACGGCCGAAGCGATCACGCGCCTTGTCGACGGCAGCATCCACCGAGCGCAAGCGGCTGTGTGTGGGCGATCCGGAGCGGAGCGCGGGATCGGCAGGCAAGCGGCCGAGTGGGATCTCCAATTGCAGGTGGGGGGTATCGCTGAGTCGATCCACCGCTAGCGACACCAGGGTGACGCCTCGCCCCGCGGCGCGCTCGGCGACCACGGCGTCGGCAAGACCGGCCGCAGCGTGGTACAGCGAGGTGGTCTCGGCGATCGGTCCGGGGAGAGTGATGCTGCGGCTCGCTCGCGTCATGTCGGAGAACCGCACCTGCACCGTGATCCGTTGCCCGGCGCGGCGATGCCGGCGTAGTCGCCACCCGACGCGATCCGCCAGACCGAGGAGGGCGGCGTGGCGGTCTTCGATCGCGGTGGCATTCCCGGCCGATTGGGCACCGACGGACCCGGGGCGTGACGGCGCCGCGACCACGGGCCGGGCATCCCGGTTGTGGGCCAGGTGCCAGAAGTGGCGCCCGGTGCGCTCACCGAACCATCCCACCAGTGTGGTCTCCCCCACCTCGGCGAGCTGCCCGATGGTGCCGATCCCATATGCGGCGAGACGGCGCTCCCCCACCGGGCCTACCCCCCATAGGTACCCAACCGGCAATGGCGCCAGAAACGCCGTCTCGGTACCGGGTTCGACCACGACGAGCCCGTCGGGCTTGGCGACCCGGCTGGCGATCTTGGCGAGGTGCTTCGTGGTGGCGACTCCCACCGATATCGCCAGACCCACCTCGCGGCGCACCATGGCGCGGAGCGCCCGGGCGATCTCGCCGGGCGCTCCCAGGAGATGAGTGGATCCGGTGACATCGAGGAACGCCTCATCGATCGAAATCGGCTCGACCTCGGGGGTGAACTGCTGGAGGACCGCCATCACCGCCCGGCTGGCGGCGACGTAGTGGGAGAATCTGGGCGGAAGCACGATGAGGCCCGGACAGCGATTGCGAGCGGCGCGGCGCGTCATCGGCGCGGCGACACCCTGGCGGCGGGCCTCGTAGGTGGCGGCGAGGATCACCCCGCCGCCCACCGCGACGGGTCGACCCCGCAATTCGGGCCGGTCGCGCACCTCGACCGAGGCATAGAAGGCATCGAGGTCGGCATGCAGGATGGTCGCCGCGCCCGTCACCCCGCCAGCATCTCACGGGGATGTGACACGGGACTCCCGGGCTTAGGGGGCTATCCCGGTGGGCTTTAGGACTCGTTGAGGGGCCGATCCGCACCATGTTTACACCAACCGCCCTACGAGGAGAATGCCAATGGATCGCAAGGCCGCACTCGCCACCGCTGCCGGACTGGTGCTGGTCGTCGCCGGCGCCGCCAGCGCCCTCAGCTCGACCTGGACCCAGGGACGGCCGACGCCGACGCCGACTCCGCCGATCGCCACGGTGGTGACCGAGTACGTCGACGAGGCGGGCCACCCGGTGGCGCCGCCGGCAGAGGTCGAGGCGGAGACGGTCATCTTCACCCGCTCGCCGGCGGCCGAGGAGATCATCGTCTTCGAGGAATCCGCGACCATCTTCGTCGACTCCTCCGCCACCGGGCCCGCCGGCGGCTCGTCCGACGATGACCATGACGACGACGGCCACGACGATGACGACGAGCGCGAAGACGAGGACGAGCACGAAGACGAAGACGAGCACGACGGCTCCGACGAGGACGAGCACGAAGACGA
>DNGH01000218.1 GCA_003486285.1 Actinomycetota bacterium | reverse complement strand
GTCGATCGGCGGTGACCACCGTGCGGTTGGTGGCTCGGGCAGTGATTGTCAGATGTCGAGGTGACCCGGAACTCCCGCGCTGCCCGAGCCCGACGTGGCTCAAGCCCCTATCGGAACCCGCCTGCCCCTCGCACCCCGATGGCACCATGCACCTCGTGCTGGCTGGTCAGCGGTGACATGCCCGACCGCCCAGTGGCGAGGGGAACGGGCCGGGGGAATCGCCGGTAGGCGTCCAGGTGCGCCAGCCGAGGCAGCGGCTCCGGTTGGCGCTCGACGCGCGGCTTCTCGAGGCGTTCGCGCAGCCGTCGGATCGGCGTCTCCACGAGGTACCAGGAGGCAGCGGCGGTCGCCACCGCCAGCGCCAGGGCGGCCCAGACCGGGAGGTCGGTGCGGAGGAACAGGTAGTGCCACAGGTAGAGCCCGTAGGAGATCTTTCCCAGCCAGACCAGCACCGGCGTCTCCAGCCACCGGGGTCGGGCAATGGCATGCTGGAGGGCGATAACGCCGAGTGTGATCACCACGAAGCCACCCCAGGCAGAGCCGGCGCCTTCGGCTCCGAACACCGGCAGGAACATGAGGGCGACGAGGGTGGGAATCGCCCATCCTGCTCCCGGCAGGGGCCGGGGTCGGGCCACGCCGAGGTAGCACCCGGCGAGCAAGGCCGCGGCATTGGTGTCGGTGGCGTTGTACACCCAGCTCGGGGACATCACCCCGATCGCCGTCGCCCGCCACGCCACCGCGACCACCGCCAGCAGGCCGACGACGCGGAGCCGATGTCTTGCCGGAACCGCACCGATCAGCAGCGGCCAAAGCAGGTAGAAATGCTCCTCGACCGCCAGGGACCAGGTGTGGGTGAGCGGTCCGATGTCGACCCCGGCGACGCGGGCGTAGTTGGCGTAGTAACCGAGCGCCGGAACCACCTGGGACCACGCGGTTCCGACGGCAAGCAACACCAGGCACATCACCATCAGGGCGGGGAGCAGGCGGAAGGCGCGTCTCAAGTAGAACCGCCGCATGTCGATGTGACCGTCGCGATCGGTTTCGGCGCACAGCAAACGCGTGATCAGGTAGCCGGAGAGGACGAAGAACAGCACCACACCCCATGACCCGGCCGGAACCAGGCGCCGGTCGACGTGGTAACCGATCACCATCACGATGGCTACGGCGCGCAGTCCATCGAGTGCTGGTATCCGCTGCAAACCCAGCCTCCTAGTGCGCGACGCTACCTGTTCTTCGGTGTTATCGGCCACCGTTCTTGAATCGTTACGCCTTTTAGCGCCGAATTGGTTCATCATGGGAGCCGTCACGCCGAATGGTTCATCATGGGAGCCGTCATGCATCGCCGCAGCCGTGGCCTCGCCCTCTTGGTGCTCATGCTATCGGCGTGCGCCGGGAGCGCCATCCAACCGTTTGAGCCCTCCGGGCGACCTGCGACCACTACGACCGCACCGAGCACCACGGCGGGTTCGACTCGCACCACCACCACGACCAGCACGGTCACCACGACCACTCTGCCTCCCCTCGCTCCCGCCACCTTCGAGTCGCTCACAGGGATCCATACGGTCCGCAATTTCACTCGTCGCTTCGGGTCACGGGGAATGGCCCGATGGGAACGGTCGGTGCCCGGAGTCGAAGACATCCGGATCACTTCCACCATCGACGACGCCGAGCAACCCGCGCTATGGCTGGCGCCGCGGGGGGACCGCGACCGGCCCCTGCTGGTGATACTCCACTCCTGGAGCACCCCGTACGACCAGCACGCCGGCATCCCCTTTGCGATGTTTGCCCAGGAGAACGGTTGGGCGGTCATCGCCCCCCAGTTCCGCGGTGTCAACGACCATGCCGAAGCGATGGGGTCGGACCTGGCCGTGCAGGACGTGGTCGATGCCATCGACTATGCCATCGCCCAGGACGGGGTCGACGCCAACCGGGTGTACGCCGTGGGCCTGTCGGGTGGGGGAATGATGGCGCTGCTCCTCGCCAGCCGGCATCCCGATCGGGTGGCGGCGGTGGCCGCCTGGGGCGGGGTGTACGACCTGGTGGCTTTTTATCCGCAGTCGCGCGCCGCCGGAAGCCACTATGCCTGGCAGATCCGGAGGGTGTGCGGTGGTGATCCCACCGTCCCCGGGCCGGCCCAGGACGAGTGCCTGCACCGCAGCCCGATCACGTACCTGGACGCCGCCCGGGAGCAGGGAGTCCCGGTCTACATCGGTCAGGGCATCGGCGACACTCTGCTCCGGCCGAGCAACGCCGCCAACGCCTTCAACCAACTGGCCGACCCCGAGGACCGTCTCAGCCCCGAGGAGGTCGAGCAGATCGGGCGACGCCGTGTGCCCGAGCATCTCTCCGGTGAGATCACCATCGAGACGTTCTTCGCAGAGGGGGACCCTGCGCCGGTGTTCGCCCGGCAGTCGGGGGCGGTGTGGCTGGTCCTCTTCCGGGGAAATCACGAGATGGTGTACGCCCCGGCGCTGCGCTGGTTCGCCACCGATCCCCGCTGAAGACGCGGATCAGGGGATTTCGATGGCGATGTGGATGTGGTCCTGGTGGACCGCATCCCTGAACGAGCGCCGCTCCGACGGCCCATCGAGGTCCCAGGGGCTGCCCACCTGGCGGACGTCGGTGCGGCTGTTGAGCCATTCGACCAGGGCGTAGGTCGCCGACCCCTCGCCGCGATCGTCGATCACCCGACGGTCCCCGACCCGAATGATGTCGATCGCCCGTCCCACCGTGTGATCACTCGGGCGATCGGTCTCGAACACGTTGTGCGGGTGACCGGTGACCAGGACCGCCACGGCATAGGGGGTTTGGTCTGCCATGTCGGCCATCAGCTCGAGGAGGATCGGTGACACGCGCCCGGAGAGGATGTCGAGACGGGCCGAGTCGGGCATCTCGATCCGGGGATCGCTGGCCACGGTATGGGCCAGCGCCAGGTCCTCGAGGCTCCCGAAGGTACCTCCCGCCGAACTGAGGGAGTCGAACTCCCATCCCGACTCACCGAGGATGAGGCGAATATCCAGGGTCCGCACCACCGAGAAGAAGTCGACCTCGCCGTTGGATCCCACCGTCTGGCGGGTCACCACCATCACCGAAGCGCGATCGTTGCGCAGCCCCCCCAACTGCGGGTAGATCACCTCTCCCCGCGACCACGACCCCGGGTAGGTCAGGGGCGCGGCGGCCTGGGCGAGCAGATCGACGCCAGAGAGACCGGCGAGCGCATTCAGCCGGGCCGCATGGTCGTCGGAGGCTCCATACGTGGTGAGTGCGTATGCGATGTCGGCGGCAAGCTGTTTCGCTTCGGGTTCGGCCTCGGTGAGGGGTACCAGGTAGCGACTCTCCGGTGCCTGCGGAGCCGGTGCCGGGGGCAGGGACGAGGTTGTGGTCGTCGTGGTGCTCGACGAGGTGGTGGTCGATGAGGTGGTCGTGCTCGATGGGGCCACGGTTACAGCCGGCAAGTCCGACCC
>DNGH01000034.1 GCA_003486285.1 Actinomycetota bacterium | reverse complement strand
GTGTTTCCTTGACCATGACGATGCGCTCACTCCGGATGCGCTGCATTTAGCGGCGTCGGTATTGCAGCGGGATCCGACGATCGACTTCCTCTACGGCGATGAGGACAAGATCTCTTCGGAGGGCAGGCTTGTCGAGCCCTGGTTTCGCCCGGACTCGAACAGCGATCTTCTCCTGGTATACAATTTCGTTTCGCATCCTGTCGCGGTCCGTCGCTCCTTCATCGAACAGGTGGGCGGGCTCGGAGCAGGCCTCGATGGTTCACAGGATCACGACCTTGCACTCCGACTCGCGGACGCCGGAGCTCGGTTCGCGCATCTACCCGAGGTCATCTATCACTGGCGTATGTCGGCGACATCGATGTCTGGTTCGGTAACCGCCAAGCCTTACGCGGCAAACGCCGGCCTCGAGGCAGTGAAGACGAGTGTGGCTCGAAGGGGATGGCACGCATCGGTGCGTCACGGTATCGTGCCCAATCACTACGAAGTGCTGTTCGATCCGCCTGCGCAGTGCTCGATAGGCGTGGTCGTCTGCTCGGCGAAGCCAGCGGAAGAAGTCCTGGACGCACTTCGCCATGTCGTAGACCCGAAGCCTCTTCTCCCGCAGTTCAGGATCGCGGTCGCCATAGTCCGGCCGGCGCTCCACCGGAGCGGTGACATCAAGGCGTCGGATTGGCCGGAACGCTGGAGCCATGTCCCGGGTTCGATCCACGAGTTTCGTGGATGGCCGAATACCGCTGCGGCCCTCAACTACGGGGCATCCCAGCTCCCAGCGCCGGAAGTGCTGCTCTTCGTCGAGGATGACGTGATCGTTCACAGCCCTTCTGTCTTGAGGCAGATTGTTGGAAGCGTGACCCGTACAGGCGTCGGAGCCGTCGGCACGATGGAGATTGGTCCTGACCACAAGATAAGACAGTCGGGGATTCTCCTTGGAGCCAATGGCCCCGAGTACGCCTTTGGCGGCTGCGATGCCGATCGGGTCACGGAGCACGACCTGGCCCGTAGTGTGCGCGAGGTGACGGCCGTGTCCGGATCGTTCCTGGCTACTAAGGCGGATGTCTTCGCAGCCCTTGGCGGGTTTCCCGATCGGCTCGCCGACGTGTACTTCGACGTCGCCTACTGCGTACGACTTCGCGACGAACTCGGTCTGCGCGTGATCGTTGATCCGACCTTCCCGGTATTGAAGGAGGGATGCGGGCGGATTACCGACCTCGGCGAGGATGCCTCGGACTTCGAAAAGCTTTCACTCCGAGACCTGGTGGCCCGCCACTCGCTCGAGTTTGACGAGTTCCATGCTCACAACGATGTGCGGTTGGTACGTCCGACCTTTGCACCTCGGCGCACGCGCTCTGCCGCCAACTCACGATAGATTTCGCGGTGGAGTTCGATGGCTCTCCCTGCCATGCGGGTGGCCTGCACCGACGCGGCGATGGCTCGTGCCCGGGCACCGTCGATGGTCTCGGGGTCGCCCAGCAATTCAAGCGTCGTGTTGGCAAACGAGGCCGCGTCGGCAGAAGGCACGACCCAGCCAGCTCCTGTCGTCTTGATCCGGTGGGCGAGGGCGCCAATGTCGGCCGCGAGTACCGGTACGCCCATGGCCCACAATTCGGATAGGGTCATGCTGAATGTCTCGGGCACGATCGACGGAATCAGACCAAGGTCCGCGTCGATGTCCTCCAGTAGCTTCGGCAGGTCGCCCGGGCTGTAACCGCCGTGTACGACCAGGCCCCTCTGTGGCGTGAGGTCCTCGGTACCGATGCTGTGCACCTCGATGCCGCGGCCCACCAGCCGCTCGATCAGTTCTGAGATCAGTGACCCGCCCTTGTGTGGTGCCTCGAGTCGTCCGGGGATGAGGACCCGGTGGCTTAGAGCACGATCACCAACCGCGACGGTCCCTGCCAGGTCCAAAGTGATCGGTGGAATCACCTCGACGGTGGCCATGGCCGGCATCACGATTGCCCTACCCATCGTTTCGATCACGGAAACATCGGGAACGATGACCTTGTCAGCCTGGGCCAGGACGGACTCGCTCGTCGACCTCCACTCGCTGATCGTCGTGGTCACACGATCGGGTTGATCCGCAAGGCAGGAATCGCATATCGAGGCGACGCGGGGCACACCGCAATAGGAGCCCCAGCGGTCCAGTAGATGATTGCGGGGGCAAATGAAGTTGAAGTCGTGAAGGCTGACGACCGTCGGGACTCGAGCCTCGATCGCGGCAAGAGCCACAGAGGGGCTACTTATGTGTCCGTGATGCAGATGAAACACGTCAGGCTGGATCAGGTCCAGCAGTGTGCTGGAGAGATCGCGCCAGGTGACGGCGTCGGAGTCCACCGCGGAGTCAGGGATCGAGGTCGGAAACGACTGTCGCGTCATGACCCCGTTGGCGTAGCCCACGACAGAGACACGGCCGTCTCCATCGGGGAAGGCGACGGTGTGCGCAAAATCGCGATTCAGGGCCTCTACCAAGCGTTGAACCGACCGCTCCGTGCCCCCGGCGTGTCGGCTCCAGGGATCGGCGTGGATCCAGTGCAGGATATGCGTACGTCTTCTCGAGATGTCCTGAAGCATCTCCCTGGCAACGAGCGCTCGCGTGAGGTGCACGGCCGGCTCGGCGAGGTATCTGGAGACGCGCACGGGATGATCAGGATGCAGTGAATGCAGCAGCTTCTCGTTCTCGGGATGTGTGCCGGTGCCTGTGGGCAACACACCCGCGGCACCCATCGACGCGCCGCCCTCGTGAAACACGAACGCATGTGGAGCCAGCCGATGTCGGAAGCCGGCATGGGTAGCTCGCATGCACCAGTCATCTTCTTCTCCGTATCCCATGCCAAAGGCCGGATTGAATCCCCCTACCCGATCCAGAGCCTGTCTGGTCAGCAGAAGACAGAAACCGACGCCGACGGGTATGTCGACCGGATCGGGTGCAAGCGCACGGCGCACCACCGCCGCTAGGTCGTCGGGGCTGAAGTCGACACTGAATGGATCGACTCCCGGCGCGGGAACGGAGTAGATCGAGGCGTTGTTGGACACCGCAGTAACCGAAGCGACGTCTTCACCGGCGGCGCCGAGCATGGTCTCGAGCCATCCCGCTTGCGGTTCCGTGTCGGAGTTGAGAAGCAAGATGTGTCCGGTGGAGATGAGGCCAAACGCGCGATTGCAGGTGCCGACAAAACCCAAGTTCTCCGGATTGGCGAGCACCTCGAAGCCGAAGCGCTGGCCAGCCTCCACTATGGCCGGGCGTACCAGAGGATCGGGGCTGGCATCATCGATCACCATCACTCTGCTCGCACCTCGGACGGTGCGGGCGAGCGCCTCCAGACAGCGAAGAGTCTCGGGCAGCGCGTTGTAGACGGGAACGACGATCGTCACCGCAGGAAGGGGAGGGCGAGTAGATTCGGGGTCCCTGGATGCCATTTCCGGAGTTAACCTAGTTGCTGACTCTCATGTACTCCACGGAGCGTGACGAGCCGATGCTCGGCACACCCCCATGGTTGTCGGTCGTCCCGTTGCCGAGTGGCGCTCCTGAGACAGGCCGTGCCACAGTGAGCGGTTGCGACTCCGCGCGAGGCGGTCCGTCTGCGCCTCCCATGTCGCTCGTTCCTCAGCCCGGCGAGGTGATGTCGGTGCGGTGGAATCGGTTCGGTGGCGGTCGCAACTCTTGAGTTACTTCCGAGCGAGCAGCGATTCACCCCTTCTTGATGTGGTGGCCGGGCTCATACCCCTCCTCCGGCAAATCGGGCGCGAACCCATCTCTCCTGCGAAATGGAGGTTCACAGAGACGCCGGAGTCGCTCGTCGAGTCCTGGTCCGAGAGTCAGCGACTTGAAGCAGCAACCAAGGCCGGAGATGTCGTGGTCGCCACGGATCGGGGAGGGCTCGCCGGTGTCTTCGCTGTGGCTCAGGCGGCGAGGGCGTTTTCGGAGCGAAGGCGCGTGGTCGTCGTGGCTGGCGAGTCTCATCTGCTGGAGCATCTGTGGGTGGCCGGAACCCTCGATGGCGTCGAGCCCGCCTGGGAGGCAGCTGTCGATTGGGAGATCGCCCTCTATCGGCACGCGGCCGCCTTGGTGACCCCGGCTCCACTCGCTGCCAGCCTGCTGGCTCGGTTCGGCCTCCGTTCCGACGTCATTGTCATTGATGTGGCTCAACCCGCGGTGGCCGGTCCCGCGGCTGGTGACGGGGGTCCAATCTGGCTACCGGAGCCGCAATCCCGACGCGCGCAGACTGGGACAATCCTTCGAGCACTCGCTGACCTTCCTGCTGATGTGGTCATCCACATGAATCCCGACGCCGAGTCGGATCGTGTCTGGGTCGGAACGACGCGGGACGCGGTGGCAGCCATGGCGAGCATGTTGGGATCACGGGTCGAAGCCCGAAGCCGCGCACCGAGGAGGCCGTCGTTCGTAGTTCTTGGCGATCCGTTCGCAGTGCCGGGTCGTCAGGTGGCACACCTCAGAGACCGCGGAGTGCCCGTGATCGTCCCGAAGGACTCTGTTGCGTCAGCTCTGTGGCCGGACTCCGCGACATGGAGCGGCGAAGATGGTCTCCAATCCATCATCTCGGGATGGGTAGCACCGGGGGCGACCGTGGAGGTGCGCCCAACATTGACGGCCATGCTGAGTTCGCCGGGTGTGGAGGCTGACCCGACGCGGGCGCGGTCGGTGTCCGTGGGAGTCCCGGTCTTCCGCGACGTCCGCTTTCTCGATGATTGCGTAGAGTCGATCGTCGGGCAGACCGAGCCTGCAGGGGAGATCATCCTGATTGATGATGGCTCCCATTCCGACCTCGTTGACGCTGCTCTCTCAGACTGGGAGGCCAGAGTCCCACAACGTATCAGGGTGCTGCGGCAGCCGAATCGAGGGGTATGCGTGGCGCGCAACACGATGCTCGAAGCCATGCTCGGCGACGCCTTTGTTCTGGTGGACGCCGATGACGCGCTTGCCCCTACATTCATCGAGCAGACGGCGGGGGCCCTGCGAGCTAACCCCGGACTCGACGCGATCGCCACTTGGACCGAGTTCTTTGGAGACTACGCCGGCGTGGAGGGCAAGCCGCCGTTTGACGCAAGGGTCGGGCGACGGGAGAATCCGATCGTCTCCACCGGTGTGCTCGTCGACATGTCGATCCGTGATCGCGGGATTCGCTTCTCGCCGGACTTGGCCTTTATTTACTGCGAGGACTGGGACTTCTGGGCGCAGATCGTGGCTGCGGGGGGAAAGTTCGGGCTCGTCCCAGACCCCCTCGTTCGTCACAGAGTCCACAGGGATTCCGGCGCATCCCGTCGAACGGAACTCGCCCACCGTATCGGTAAGGCGCGGGCCACGACACGCCTTTGGCGCGTCTAGGAACGTCGGCAACCTCCCCTACGCGTCCGACAGCACTCTCGGCCAGCCCACCCGGTGTCGGGCGCATCGACTAGGCACCCTTCGTGAGCCTCGGGATTGCGGCCACGATGCGCGAGGACGCGGTCCCGTCGCCGTAAGGACTAGGAATGGTCGCGAGTCGAAGGTGGAGATCAGGGAGTGCGGCGAGCCAATTGGTGGTGATCTCGGTGATTTGCGGTCCGGGCTCGACACGTGTGGCGAAGGTGCCCAGGACCTCGGGTCGCTCGGTAGACCTGCGAACCACGAGGACGGGCCGTTTGAGGATCGACGCCTCCTCCTGGATACCACCCGAATCAGTGACGAGCATTGCACACTCGGCGGCGAGTCCGAGGAACGCCTCGTAGTCGAGCGGCTCGACCATGAGCAACTGTTCGGCAGCCTCTCGCAATCCGACATCGTCCTGGATTCGAGCAGCGGTGCGGGGGTGGACCGGGAAGACGACCGGTACCGGGATGTGAGCTAGCTGGTCGATGATGATTCGCAGGGTGACGGGATCGTCGACGTTCTCCGGCCGATGGAAGGTTGAGACGACAAATCGATCTTGCTCAACCTTGTGTTGTACGAGCAGTGCAGCGCGTCGGTCAGGCCCCGGAAGCAGAGACTCCACGGCCTCGACGATCGTGTTTCCGGTGACCACAATACGATCTTCAGGTATCCCCTCGTCGCGGAGATTCGACCGGTTCACCTCCGTCGGGGCGCAGCAGAGGTCGGCGAGGTGGTCCGCTACGACGCGGTTGTGCTCCTCAGGCATGCGGCGATCGAAACTCCTGAGACCGGATTCGACATGTACGAGGGGAATGTCGCAGGCGTTGGCGGCCAGAGCGCCGGCCACCGCAGAGTTCGTATCGCCTTGTACCACGATCGCATCAGGGGAATTGGTGCGTAAGAAGCTATCGAGCTTCTCGACGATCCGTCCGATCTGGATCCCGCGCCGGGCACCTCCGACTCCCAGTACGGCATCGGGCGCGGGCAGGCCGAATGCCTCCAGGAACACCTGAGATAGTCCGGTATCGAAGTGCTGGCCGGTATGCACGATCGAGGCTGCCGAGCCAAGGAGCCGAATGATGTGGCCGAGCTTGATGATCTCGGGTCGGGTCCCTAGGACGACGACCACTGACTTATTGCCAGCGGCCGTCGGGGTGGCAGGGTCCATGAGATGCCTTAAGAGATGCGAGGTCGCATGTTACGGGTAGATCGTCACCCCGCTTTCCACGCCGGATTCCGTCGCACCTCAGCCCCGGAGGCAAGTCTCATCGGGATGGGGCTCGACCACGCAACTGAACTCTGAGCGCGGCGATCGCCTCCTGAGGTGTCGAGAGGCGCAAGCTGCTGGCTCGCTGGTGCGTCATCAGGTGACGAAAAGCCTGCGAGACGGTTGGCCCCGCGGAATTGGATCGCATTGGCAGGGCGATGTGACGACGACCGTGAGGATCGTCGAGCACATCGTCCAGCACCGGACCGACGAATGCCTGCCCGAGGTCGAGAGTCCTGTGAGTCTGCGAGAGCCGCGGTTCGCATCGCAGGTCGACCAGGCCGCCCTGCAGCCACTCGCCGGTGCCCAGTATCGTCGCGCTCATTGTGTGGTCAGGTCGGGGATTGAGGCGGCTCCCAAAGTCGAGGGTGAATCCATGACGTCCATCCCCGAATCCGGCCGCCTCGAGGTCGGCTCGGGGCTCACCCGCGAGGACGGCTCCAATCGGTGTCTTGCCGTCGTATACGACCACCGTGAGCGCCCGATCTGGTGCGCTCGAATCATACGCCCATCCCCCGATCCACTCCGTGGTGACCCGGTCGATCCAACCGGTGTACGGGCCACCAGCTGCCCGAGGACTTACGGCGAGCCGTTCGACGGCACGCTGCAGCGCCGGTCCGTGCTCCACCGTGGTCATTGGGATCATCCACGGTCCACGCCGCGTTCCACGACGCGCCGGCACCGCCGGGTTTCTCTTGGAGGGTTGGAAGGGCCAGATTGGTGTGGGCGTGTAGTCCGGCATGAGTCCGTGATGAGACTCTCCTGGTGGCTCTGGCTTGACTCCCGGCTCGGGAGTCAAGTCAAGTCGGACTCCCAAACTCGATGCCTCACGCAGGATGGCTCCGGATAGCCACCGGTCTCCGAACCGAACCGTGTGGCACGGCCGTCCGAATGAGTCGCGGAACGCCTGGAGCCCGGTGCGGACGACGTGGCGACCCCAATTGGCGTCGGCGAAGTCAGCACTCCACGACCTCGTCTCGGGAAGCCATCGCCAGGGATGCAGATGGATCCCGATCTCGTCTCCGGCTGCTCGAAACTCAGTGAGGAGAGTCCGGTAGTGCGTTGCCGCCCACCCTGCAGATCTGTGGAGCGCTGCTACCTGCGGATCCATCCGCAGGAACCATGAGAAGTGTGCGGGTGACCGCGTGGCGTCCGCAATGTCAGATCTGAGAGTCCGGATCTGATGTGCTAGTGCCTCGAAACCGCCCCACTCGGGCTGCCGTTCCGGGTCCGGCGCGCGTTCGTCAGGTTCTATATCGATACAGATGATGGTCGGCAGCGCCGCTGAGGGTGTCTGCCTCGTCATAGTGGCTCAACGGTCTGACGTGCGCCGCAGGCCTCCAATGCGACGCACCTGTCGTCCAACTGCACGCAGTGGCGCCGTAAGCCTCCAACTCCGGGATGCATGCACCGCGCTAAGCCTCCGGGCCAGGTCCTCGACCTGTGCTTGTAGTGCACTTGCTGTCTGCTCGTAAGCGGCAGCTCGGTTTGCCGACTCACTCGCGTCCTGAACCGCTTCTGAGGCGCGTGCCTCAGCGTCCTCTGCGCGCTTCTCCAGCTCGTGTGCAGCCAGTAGTAGCCCAGTGATGCGTTGATTGTTCTCGGCCAGCTGGTGGCGCGCCTGCTCGAGTAGGGCCGTCTCAGTGACCGCAGCGCCGAGACGGGCGAATGCCTGCTTGACCGCCTCGGCGTCGGGGCCGTCCGTGAGAGCGAATAATGCCCCGAGGCTCTCCCGGGATTCCCGCCCGACGCCGAGCACTCCAAGGCCATAGCCGTGGTCGAAGGCAAAGTGCGGATAGAGCTGGGAGACCCGTTCCCACAGTTCCCACACGCCGAAATTGTCTCGCCGGACGTTGATGTCGTGAAAGATCATGACGCCGCGCGCCGACATCTTGGGGAGCCAGGTCTCGAAGTCGTTCTGCACGCTCTCGAGGCGGTGGGCCCCATCGATGTGAAGCAGATCGATGCTTTCATCTGCGAAGTTGGGGGCGGCGTCGTCGAAGGACGATTGCAGCAGCTGGGAGAAGCGCCCGTACCGCGGATCGTGATAGGTCCGAAGCTGCTCCAGCACCTCATCGCCGAAGTACCCGGCGTGCTCGTCACCGCGCCAATGGTCGACGGCGTAGGCCCGCGCATCGACGCCGAGGCGATCGATTGCCTGGCAGAAGGCGAGGTAGGAGAAGCCGTTGTGGGTTCCCAACTCGACGAATCCACGGGGTCGGTGCGCATCGATCAGCCAGAACGCAAACGGGGCGTGCTCGTACCAGGCCGACTCGACGAGGCTGTCTGGTGTCCAGAAGGCAGCGGGAGTAAGCAAACCCAGTGGAGCGGGAGGGCCGGATTCGCCTTGTGGACCGGCACCGGCGGTCGCGGGGCGACTCCGGGCGAACGCCCCCTCGCTGCTCATGGTCGCTTGCACTCCTCTCGCACTGGCGGTTCCGACACTACCGGACATATCAAGGTGATATATCGCGTGGTCGATAACCTGGAGAGGTCCGCCATGCCGTGACTCGACCGTTCGGGTTGTGGAGCGGCAAGGGTTCCTCACAACTCCAGGTGTCTGACACAATGCCTCAGGTGACAAAACGCACAGCTCGATCCATTCGGACGGCCCTGCTGGTGATCGCGACGACCCTTCTGGCCCTGGCTCCGGCCACGGAGGTCGATGCCCAGGACGCCACAGTGTTCACCTTTGTGGGCGGCGGCTGGGGACACTCCGTCGGCTTCAGCCAGTTCGGCGGCTTCGGGATGTCGAAGGAGGGATACACCGCCGACCAGATCATGTCGCACTACTACACGGGGACCACGGTCCAGGTGGTGCACCCGGCCTTTGACATTCCGCTGTGGGTCAACGTGGAGGTGTCGTCGAGCCAGTCGTTCACGGTGCAGGCCATCTCTGCACCGGGGGTTCCGGTGGTGTTGAGCAACGGGACGAACACGGTGGCGGTCGACCCAGGGGACACCTTCACCGTGACGGCCACCGGTGGTGGCAACTGCCTGCTAGAAGCCCCAGCCGGCAACCTCACCGGACCGTGCACCTTCGACGGTGAGTGGGATGGATGGCAGACCGACTTCGCATCGCCGACCACGCTGATCCAGATCCCGGGGTGTGCCAACACGAGCGGGCCGCAGTGCAGGTTCGCCAGGGGGTCACTGCGCATCAGGCCGCACAGCGATCAGGCCAAGTTCAACGTGGTCATCGAGATCGACCCCGAGGACTACACGCTCGGTATCGCCGAGATGCCGTATTCGTGGGGGTCGGCTGGTGGCATGGCCGCCTTGGAAGCTCAGGCGATCGCGGCCCGTTCCTACGCCTTGCGCTCTGCCTACGACCGGGGTGATCCCGCCGCCCCGGGACGGCGGTTCTGCTGGTGCCACGTGCAGGCCACGACCGCCGACCAGTCCTACGTCGGCTACGGGTACGGCGCGACCAATTGGACGAACGCGGTTCGCAACACCGACGGCGAGGTGGTCACCCATCCCAATCACACCAGCGGGGGGAATCTGCTGCCGATCAAGGCGTTCTACTCCTCCAGCACCTACGGTTGGACCGAGTCCTACGCCGACGGATTCGGTGGGAGCAACCAGGCCCACCTCCAGGCGGTCGACGACCACTGGAGCGCCAACCCCGACTTGAACCCCTTTGCCCGGTGGTCCAAGGACTTCACTTCGAGCGAGCTGGCTGCGATTCTCACCCAGCGCAGCGGCGTCGCCTTCAGTACGGTGACCGGGACGACCATCACCCGGTGCTCGGGTTCCGGCGCAGCACTGGAGATACGCTTCACCGGCGGGGGCAGTTCGGCGACGGTGCGCACCCGCGATCTACGCGGTTGGCTGGCCCTGCGCTCGATGCAGGTGCACAGCGTCGGTTCGCCTCCCCCCCAAGTTCCAACCTGCCCCAGCCCGATCGGCACGCTGCCCACCGGATCGCTACCCACGGACCTGGTGGAGTCGGTGGGTCTCCACGAGGTGGCCACCGGGATCTTCCGGCTTCACGTCCCCGGTGCGTCGGTTCTCGACTTCTACTACGGCGACCCCGCCGACATACCGTTCTCGGGAGACTGGGACTGTGACGGCATCACCTCACTCGGGCTGTATCGGGTCAGCGCCGGCTTCCTGTTCCTGCGCAACTCGAACAGCTTTGGCGTGGCCGACATCGACATCTACTACGGGCTTCCGGGGGACCGTCCCATCGCCGGTGACTGGGATGGCGATGGCTGTGAGTCGATCGGGATCTATCGCCCCTCGAACCAACGGTTCTACCTGCGCAACGAGAACACGTTCGGCGTGGCCGACGTCGACTTCCTGTTCGGGATCCCCGGCGATCAGCCACTGGCAGGGGACTGGGATGGTGATGGCATCGACACGGTCGGGGTGTATCGGCCCTCCAACCGGACGGTCTACCTGACCAACTCGCCCACCGGCGGCTCGGCCGACATCGTGTACTTGTACGACGCCGCCCAACTGACGGACAAGGTCATCGTCGGCGACTGGAACGGTGACGGGATGGACACCGTTGGGCTGTACCGCCCGGCGACCGCCACCTTCTACCTGCGCGACGACTATCTGGGCGGTGCGGACTACATCTTCGTGTTCGGGATCCCGCAGCTGACACCGGTCACCGGCCTTTGGGGCTGACGGCGGTCACCCTCTGTTGCGCCCCAACCCCAGCACCCACACCACCACCTTCTGATACCAGGCCATTCCCCGGTCGACAATGCCCATGAACGGCGGCAGCGAGATCTGGGTGATGCCGCGGAACTCGGCACCCATGGTCCGGATCATCTCGCCATCGGAGATCAGGCGCTGTGCCCGGGTCTGCCTGGCCTCCGCCGCCACCTCGTGACGCAGCCGCCATAGGTCCTTCCATCCCTGCACCTTGTCGCCGAACCAGTGGTTCTTGATGGCGGCGGCCACGATCCCGAGTTCGACCGCAAGCAGCGCCGGTGAGAGCAGCACGAGCGTGGAGGGCCGGTAATTGGCGAACACCATGCGCAACCGGTTGCGCTCCAGGTAGTACATCTTCCTGGCGTGCCGCTCGAAGTCGTAATCGTGGGAGACACGCGACTCGGGAACCTGCACGGCGCGCAGCCCGCGCAGCCGCAAGCGCCAGCCCAGATCGACGTCTTCGAGGTAGAGGAAGTATCCGGGCCGGAAACCCTCCAGGGCCTCGAAGGTCTCCCGCTTGATGGCCAGCGCGGCTCCCGAGGGGAAGGCGACATCGCCTCCGCGGTGGGTGGGTGGAATCGGCTTGCCCGCATCGGTGGACCAGGCGAAGCCGAGGTAAGTGAGCTCGCTGTGCGAGGTGAAGAAGTGCCCCGGTTGGTCGACCAGATCCAGCGTCGGCTGGGCGGCACCCACCCCGGGCTCCTCGAGTGCTGCCAGCAGCGGGACCAACCAGCCGGGGTGAGGCTCGGTATCGGGGTTGAGAAACACCAGCGCCGCCTGATCGGCCTTGGTGGCGCCGAGGTTGCAGCCCGCCGGGAACCCCAGGTTGTCGGGAGACTCGACCAGGTCGACCGCGAAGCCGGCGACGATCTCCCGGGTGCGATCGTCGGATGCGTTGTCGACGACGATCACCTGGGACGGGCCCTCGGGATCCTCGATGAGGCGAGACACGACAGCCTCGATGTGCCGTTCCGAGTTGTGGGTGACGATCACGACCGTCACCGGAACCGGGCGTCGAGTCATCGCGGGGTTCCGGATCGAATCGCTCCAGGCTCCTGGGGGTCTCGCATCGAAGCGATGTTAGGAAGCCTCGCTGCCCGCCCCGGCCTGGAAGACGTCGCTGGGAACCTGCGGGTCGGGAGCCAGTGCCAGGCCGGCGGCGAACCACCAGGTGGCCTCGAAGAGCACCGTCTGGGTCATCGCGGCGGACAGCGCCACCACCAAGGCGCTGCGACCGAGGGGGTTGGAGGCGTGTCGCAGCACGGTGATCATCAGCACGGCGAAGCCGGTGAAGCCGACGATGCCCATCTCCCCGAGAAGCTCGAGCACGAGGTTGTGGGGTTCCTGCATACCTGAGGCCCAGCCGGTGCCAAGACCGATCCCGCGCAGCGGGTTCTGACGAAAGGCCTCCACGTAGCGGGGCCAGACCACGCCGCGGTAGTCGATCTCCCCTCCGTCACCTCCCAGGTCTCCTTCCCCGGGTCCGAGACTCAGCCCCTGGGTGAACCGGAAGCCGATCGCCGCGGTGAGGTCATTGCCGACCCCCTCGGGGTCGAGTGCCCACACCACGGCCAATAGCACCAGGGTTGCCGCCGCGGCCACCAGCAGCAACCGCGTCGCGGCGCCGATGGTGCGTCGCTCCCGCCAGGCGAAAGCGAGCACGGTGGCCACCATGCCGAGCAGCCCGGTCCGGCTCAGGGTGAGGATCACGCCGAGCCACAGGCCACCGACGACGGCGCCATCGAGTAGGGGGCGCTTGAAACCGAGCCCGCGTCGCGAGGCAACCAGGGCCAGGAACGCCCACAGGTTCATCCAGGCGGCGGCGTACCCCGGATCCTCGTGCCAGTTGGTTATGGCGACGAACCCCTCGCTCTGATACGCCACCTTGGTGAGGCGCTCCACGCCGGGGAGATCGTTGGCCCAGGTGATGGCCTCCTCCCCAAAGGTCCCCGCCGCCAGCAGTGAGACCAGGAACGCGCAGACCGCCAGTGCCGCCGCCGAGCGGAAGGCCACTCTCAGGGTGGCGTCCACGGCCCCGACAGAACGCAGCTCCCGCGCCGTGGCGAGCAGCAGGCCGGTGCCGACGACGAGCGCCAGGAACAAGCGGAGGAAGCGCTCCGGTGCGTTTCCCGACCAAGAGGCCAGGGCCGCGATCAGGAAGCCCGCAGCGGCGGCCGATACCGCCGGGTGCCACGGCCAGATGCGGTTGCGGATGCCCTCGGCGGCCTGCCAGACGAGCACGACGCCGAGCAGGAGCAACCAGGGCTTCCACGAAATCCACCAGTGCAGGGCGACGGTGTGAAGGGGGAGCAGTCCGACCATGAGCCTGAAGAGTTGGGCCCGCCGTTCCGGCTCGATGCCGACGGTCGTCCGAATGGCGTTGGCGGGCGGGCGCGCGAGCATCCCGGTCAAGGTAGCCGGGCGCGCCGGGAGGCTGCGAGTGGCCCACCGGGTATCGTGAGGCGATGGCCGAGGCGACCCCCGACGTGGCGCTGCTGGTCGCCACCTACAACGAGGCCGAGAGCATCGCGGCGTGCCTGGAGTCCCTGGCCGATCAGGACTACGCCGGGCGGATGCGGGTGGTGGTCGCCGACGGAGGCTCCAGCGACGAGACGATGAGTGAGGTCGCTCGATTCCGCGACCGTCTCGACCTCACGATCATCGCCAACCCCGAGCGGCGCCAGGGCCCGGGGCTGAATCGAGCCGCGGCCAGCGTCGACTCGGAGTACCTGATTCGCATCGATGCCCACACCGTGTATGCCCCCGACTACGTGTCGCACTCGATGGCGGCGCTCCAAGCCAGCGGGGCCGCCGCCGCGGGCGGGGCGCTGGTGCCGGTGGGGACCACACCCTTCGGCCGGGCGGTTGCCGCGGCGATGCGGTCACCACTGGCCACCGGTCCGGGCAGATTCCACCGTAAGGGGATGGCCGGGGAGGTCGACACGGTGTACCTGGGAGTGTTCCGCCGTGCGGACTTCATGGCTCTCGGCGGGTACCGCTCGTTTCCTTCGGGAGCGGGGGAGGACGCCGACCTCTATCACCGGATGCGCCGGCGGGGATGGCGGGTGCACCTGGATCCCAAGATCCGCAGCACCTACCGGCCCCGCCAGACGCCGGGCAGCCTGCTGCGCCAGCAGTTCCGTTACGGACAGGCCAAGGCCGAGATGCTGTGGGCCAATGGGGCCTTTCCCTCATGGCGGCCCCTCGCTCCGGCGCTCCTCGTGGCGGGAGTCGTCGCCGGAGTCGCGGTGGCCATCGCCGGGCCCCTCTGGCCCCTCGGGACACTGCTCGGCTTGTGGTTGCTGGCCCTGGCCGGCGCCTGGGCCACCGCCCGGGGCGGGTCCCCGCTGGTCGTTCCGGCGGCGGCGCTCATGCACCTGGGGTACGGGATGGGCCTGTGGTGGGGTCTGCTCAGGGGTCCCGGTCGGGTCCGCCGGATGGTGCGGAGTCCGGGGGACTGACGCCGCGGTGGCGGGTGTGATACCAGGTGCGCCGCACCCGGCTCACCAGCCGGATGGGGATGGCCAGGCCCGCCAGGAGCAGCAGGGCCGGATAGCGGACCACGTATCGGGCGGGGACGCCATCGCGGACCAGAAACGGCAGCGGCGCCAGCACCTGGATTCCGGTGGCGACGAGCCACCACGGTGCCGGCAAGAGCCAATGTGGGGCCCACAGCAGGGCCGCTGCGGTCACGACGCCGGAGAGGAGGGCGATCAGGGTTCGACCGGGCTGGATCAGCCGCAGCGCCAGGTCGAACCGCCCCAGGGACCGGCGGCGCACCGACTCGCCGACCAGGGCCAAGAAGTGGCGCCTGGCGGCGGCCCGCCTG
>DNGH01000246.1 GCA_003486285.1 Actinomycetota bacterium | reverse complement strand
ACCGGGGTCGGCCCCTCCATGGCGTCGGGCAGCCACACGTACAACGGAAGCTGGGCCGACTTGCCGGCGGCGCCCACGAGCAGCAGTAACCCAATGGCGGTGGCGGTGCCCGCGGCGAGGCCGCCGACTCCTTCGAACACCGCGTCGAAGCCGAAGGTGCCGAAGTGCGAGAACACCAGCATCAGGGCGACGATGAATCCGACGTCGCCGACGCGGTTGACGACGAAGGCCTTCTTCCCGGCGGCGGCTGCGGTCTCCTTCTCGAACCAGAACGAGATCAGCAGGTAGGAGCAGAGCCCGACCAGTTCCCATCCGACGAACAGGACCGCGAAATTGTTCGCCAGCACCAGGATCAGCATCGAGGCGACGAACAGGTTCATGTAGGTGAAGAACCGCCCGTAGCGCGGGTCGCCGTGTATGTATCCGATCGAATAGAGGTGGATCAGCGCACCGACTCCGGTGACCACCAGGGTCATCAGGGCCGAGAGCGGATCCCAGCGCAACTCGGCGGCGACTCCGAAGGCGGGGAACCACTCGAACCACTTCACCAGCACCGGTTCGCCGGTCCCGGCGAAGAAGTCGGCGGCGGCGACCACGGCCCCGGCGAAGGCGGCGACCACGGTGAGCGTGCCCAGGTATCCCGCCCAGGGCTCGCCGAGGCGCCTGCCGAGGAACACCATCAGCACCGCCCCACCGAGAGGAAGGAGCACGGCGAGGGAGACGAGGAGTTCGGTCATCCCTTGAGCCCCGACAGCTCGTCCACCGAGGCGGTCTTGCGGCGCCGGAACACCGCAACGATGATCGCCAGCCCGACCACCACTTCGGCGGCGGCGACGACCATCACGAACAGCACCGCCAGCTGGCCTTCGACCACTCCCAGCTCGCGCCCCGCGGCGACGAAGGTGAGGTTCACCGCATTGAGCATCAGCTCGACCGACATGAACATCACCAGCGCGTTGCGGCGCAGCAGCATCCCCCCGGTGCCGATCACGAACAGCACCGCCGCCAATGCCATGTACCAGCCGGGGGTGACGGTCATCCCTGACCCTCCTCATCCCGGAAGAAGGCCAGGGCGATCGCCCCGGCGGCGGCGATGATCAGCAGCAGTGCCGTCACCTCGAATGGCAGCAGCCACTCGTTGAACAGCTTGTCGCCGATCTGCTCGATCGACCCGTTCACCGGAACCGTGCCCGCCGGCGTGATCCCGGTCACCCAGGCACTGCGACCGGCGATGACGACCCCGGCCCCGAAGAGGATCATCAGTGCGAGCGCGACGGGTCGCTGCAGCGGCAGGTTCTCGGTGCGGGACTCGGCCTTGTCGACCCCGATCAGCATGATCACGAACAGGAACAGGGTCATCACCGCGCCCGCATAGATGATCACCTGGACCGCGGCGATGAAGTGGGCGCCGTTGCTCACGTAGAAGACGGCGATGGAGAACATCGTCAGCATCAGCCCCATCGCCGAATACACCGGGTTGCGCGCCCAGATCATCGTGACCGCACCGAACACCGCGGCGACGGCGAAAATGATGAAAAGGACCAACTCAACCATCTGAGGAAGTCTCCAGTCCCCGGTCTCCAGTCCCCAGTCCGGAGTCACCTTCTGGCTGGTGACTGGTGACTGGTGACTGGTGACTCTCGGCCGACTGCCCTTTCTCCGCCGGCCGCGTGCCGACTCCCGCCGTCGGGGTCCAGGCGATCACACCCTCGTAGGCGGCGCGTCCCGACGGGGCCGTGGCCCGCATCCAGCCGTCGGCGAGACGCAACTCGCCCTTGTCGACCAGAATCGAGTCGGGCTGGGGATGGGGCACGGTGCCGTCGGAGTCCATCAACAACTCGGTGCGGGTGTAGATGGCGTCGTCGCGGTTGGACACCGACATCTCGAAGAGCTGGGTCATGGTGATCGCCTCTGTGGGGCAGGCCTCCTCGCACAGCCCGCAGAAGATGCAGCGCAGCAGGTTGATCTCGTAGACGAACCCGTAGCGCTCACCCGGGCTCACCGGGGCATCGGGCGGGTTGTCCATGCCGCGCACGTAGATGCAGCGCGCCGGGCACACCGCGGCGCACAGCTCGCAGCCGATGCACTTCTCCATCCCGTCGGGGTAGCGATTGAGCACGTGGCGTCCGTGGAAGCGCTGCGGCTTGGACCGCTTCTGCTCCGGGTACTGGATGGTCACCTTGCGCTTGAAGATCTGGCGGAAGGGGACCATGAAGCCCTTGATCATTCCCATGTCGTCATCTCCATGGTGCTCCGAACGACTGCCAGGCCCGGACCACCGCGAACAGCACCAGCCACACCAGGGACAGCGGGATGAGCCGCTTCCAACCCAGCGACATCAGCTGGTCGTAGCGGAAGCGCGGCAGCGTGGCCCGGATCCACACCAGCAGGAACAGCAACGCGTAGGTCTTGACCAGGAACCAGAACACCGGGACCAGCCAGCCGATGTACGGGAGATCGGCGCCCGGACCGAGCCAGCCGCCGAGGAAGAGCGTCACCGCGATGGCGCACACGTTGAACATGTTGATGTACTCGGCGAGGAAGAACATGGCGAAACGGAACCCGGAGTACTCGGTGTGGTAGCCGCCGACGATCTCCGACTCGGCCTCGACCAGGTCGAACGGAGCCCGGTTGGTCTCGGCCACGGCCGCGGTGAAGAAGATGAGGAACGACGGCAGCAGCCAGAACACGAACCAACCCGGGATCGGGCCGCGGAAGGAACCCGACTGCAGATCGACCAGGGTGGCGAACGACATCGCCCCCAAACCGGCATCGCCGTCGGCGACGAGTGCCGAGGCGAGCACCACCACCGGCACCAGGGCCAGACCCATCGCGGCCTCATAGGAGATCATCTGGGCGGTGGCGCGCACCCCGCCAAGCAGCGGGTACTTCGAACCCGATGACCATCCTGCCAGCACCACCGCGTAGACCGCCAGCGACGAGATCGCCAGGATGAACAGCACGGCGACGTTGAGATCGGCCCCCTGGAGCGTGACCGTGGCCTCGCCGATGTGGACCGGGGCGCCGATCGGGATCACCATGAAGATGAGGAATGCCGGGATCATCGCCGCCACCGGCGCCGCCAGGTACAGCCCCACCTCGACCTTGCGGGGACGGATCCCTTCCTTGAAGAGAAGCTTCAACCCGTCGGCAAGAGTCTGCAGCACCCCGAAGGGACCGGCCCGGTTCGGACCGATGCGGTTCTGCATGAACGCCACCACCCGCCGCTCGAACCACACCAGGATCAGCGCGGTCAGCATCAGCAGAGCAAAGGCGACAACGGCCTTGATCAGACCGGACCAGAGCGGAGTGGTGAACAACTTCTCGAGTAGGTCAGTCATGGGCGGCCCGCTTCCCGCTACCCGCTACCCGCATGAAGTCGGCCGCCCGGGTGCCGGGT
>DNGH01000248.1 GCA_003486285.1 Actinomycetota bacterium | reverse complement strand
TCATCATGAACGCCGATTCCGGCCATGATGAACACGGATTCCGGTGATCTGGGATTTAGTGGTCGGGGCGAGAGGATTTGAACCTCCGACCTCATCGTCCCGAACGATGCGCGCTGCCAAACTGCGCCACGTCCCGTAGCGGACGACAATGGTACTCCGGAGATCAGCATCTCGAACCGGGTGCCGGCTTCAGGTATCAGGTCTCAGGTGTCAGCCCCGCGTCCACTGACTCTTTCTGACACCTGATACCTGACACCTGACACCTTCTGCGGTGGCTCAGCCGCCGACGATCAACTCCGCGATCTGCACCGCGTTCAGTGCCGCGCCCTTGCGCAGGTTGTCGCCGACCGTCCATAGCGAGATGCCCCCGGGGCGCCCCACGGTGGCCCGAACCCGGCCCACCAGGACATCGTCCTTGCCGGCGGCATCGAGCGGGGTGGGGATCCTGTCCTGCCACAACTCCACGCCGGGCCCGGCTGCGATCAGGGCACAGGCTTCGTCCACATCCACGGCTCGCTCGAACCAGGCGGTGGCGGCCACGCCGTGGGACACCATCACCGGCACCCGCACGCAGGTCGGCTCGATCCGCACCGCCGGGGCGTCGAGGATCTTGCGGGTCTCGTCGACCAGCTTCATCTCCTCGTCGGTGTAGCCACCGGCGACGGCACCGCCGGCGAACGGGATCACGTTGAACCCGATGGGACGCAGGTAGTAGCCGGGTGGGGGCTCGGTCCAGGTCCCGGTGCGGAGGGCGTCGTAGTCGGCGGAGAAGTGCTCGGACTCGGCCTCGAGAGTGGCGATCCCCTTGTGCCCGGAGCCGGAGACCGACTGGTACGAAGTGGCGATGAGATCGGTGAGCCCCGCCGCCCGGTGCAGCGGAGCCAGACCCATCATCAACACCATCGTCGTGCAATTCGGGTTGGCGATGATTCCCTCATGGTGGTGGACCGCGGCGTCGTTTACCCCGGCGACCACGAGCGGGACCCGGGGATCCATGCGGAAGGCCGACGAGTTGTCGACCACCACTGCGCCGGCCGCAGCAAAACCCGGAACGTGCTCCCGGGAGCGGTCACCGCCGGCCGAGAACAGCGCCACTTCGATCCCCGCAGCGTCGGCGTCACGGAGGTCCTCGACCTTCACTTCACCCCATCTGGTCGGGACCACGACGCCAGCCGAGCGCGCCGACGCAAAGAGACGCAGTTCGCCCACGGGAAAGTCACGCCGCTCGAGTGTGGCCAGCATCTCCCGGCCGACTGCGCCGGTGGCTCCGACGATGGCGGTACGAACCATCACAGTTCTCCTGGGCGCGTCGGAGGCTGGAAGGCGGCGTGGAGGAGCCGAGTCGCCTCCTCCACCTCGGACTCGGCGATCACGCACGACACCCGGATCGTCGAGGTCGAGATCATCACGATGTTGATACCGGCCGCAGCGAGCACGGAGAACATCTTCGCGGCGACCCCGGGATATGCCCGCATGCCACTGCCGATGATGGAGACCCGCCCGATCGACTCGTCCACCTCGACCCCGGCAGCCGACTTGGCAGCGGCGACCTGACGCGTGATCGGTACCGCCTGCGCGAGCAACTCCCGCGGAACCGTGAAGGAGATGTCGGCGACGCCCCCGCTCGAGACGTTCTGCACGATGATGTCCACCGAGATGCCTGCATCGGCCATGGCGCTGAACAATGCCGCGGCGACCCCGGGCTGGTCCGGGATGCCGCGCACCGTGATCTTGGCCTCCGAGACGTCGTGGGCCACTCCGCTGACGATCGCCTGCTCCATCACGCTCTCCTTGACCCAGGTCCCGGGGCCATCGTGGAACGAGGACCGCACATGGATCGGGATGTTGAACCGTTTGCCGAACTCTACGGACCGTGGCATCAGCACACGCGCCCCCGCCGCGGCGAGTTCGAGCATCTCGTCGAAAGACACCTCGTCCAGCTTGCGGGCGTCGGGCACCACCCTCGGGTCGGCGGTGAATACCCCATCGACGTCGGTGTAGATCTCACAGACGTCGGCCTGGAGGGCCGCGGCCATCGCCACCGCGGTGGCGTCGGAACCTCCCCGCCCCAGCGTCGTGATCTCCTTGGTGTCCGGCGACACTCCCTGGAAACCGGCGACGATCACCACCTTGCCGGCCGCGATGCCCTCCACCACCCGCATCGGCTTGATGTCGCGAATCTTGGCGTGGCCGTGTGAGGTGTCGGTGAGGATCCCGGCCTGGGAGCCGGTGAGGCTCATCGCCTCGATGCCCTGATCCGTGATCGCCATCGCCAGGAGCGCCATGGAGATGCGCTCTCCGGCGGTGAGCAGCATGTCCATCTCGCGGGGGTGGTGGTGGGGGCTGACCTCGCCGGCGAGACGGACCAACTCATCGGTGGTCTGGCCCATCGCCGAGACGATCACGACCACCGAATCGCCGGCCTTGCGCCGCTGCGCGACCCGGCGGGCCACACTGGCGATGCGTCCGGCATCACCTACCGAGGTGCCGCCGTACTTCTGCACGACGAGGGACATGG
>DNGH01000121.1 GCA_003486285.1 Actinomycetota bacterium | reverse complement strand
GTGGGCCGCGGCTCGACCGTGGTGCCCTCGGCGCGCAGCGGCGCCGCCGTCAGGCGCGTCGGCGATCCACCGGAGGCCAGTCCCATCCACGCCCGGGTCAGGCTGATGGCGATGCCGACGAGTACCACGAAGTTGCCGAACACCAGCAGTCGCGCCCCGAGGCCGATGCTCCCGCCGAGCGTGTCGGCGAGCACCGTGGCATCGAGGTACTTGACCACTGCGTACGGAAAGGCAGCCAGACCGAGGACGAGGGCCGCCCATGCCACCGGCCGGGGGAGCGGCCTGGTGTGGTTCGGGATCAGGGTCACGATGAAGATCGGGGCGACCAGCACGAGCACCGGCAGGGCATCGAGTTCGATGGCGCCGCGGTTGCCCGAGGCCGCGATCACGTGGACGAGGCTCATCGACGCCAGGACCAGCAGCACGCCGAGGTCGATCACGATGCGGGAGGCGTGGAAGGCGAGGGTGCTGTTGGCGGGACGGATGCGGGTCGCTCCGGCCGGCCGCGGCAGCCGGAGCCGGGGCAGACGAGGCGGCGTGAGGCGGCGCTCACTCGGCGGCGTCGACATGCGATCTCCTCTCTGCCGCGGTGGCCGCGATCTCCAGTCCTCCGGTCATCGAACTCACCATCACCAGCGAATCGACGGGCCAGCCGCGCTCCGCCAGTCGGGAGCGCCCCTCCACGAAGGATTTCTCGATCACGAATGCGAAACCCACGACCGTGGCGCCGGCCTCCTCGACGATGTCGCCGAGAGCCTCGGCGGTGCGTCCGCCGGAGAGGAAGTCGTCCACGATGAGGACGCGGCGCCCCCGGTCGAGGAGGCGCCGGGCGATCTCGACGCGGTACTCGGTCCCTTTGGTCGGTGACGCCACTTCCCGGACGAAGGCGGGCCGTTCTGCGGTGCTGCGCGGGAACTTCTTGGCGTAGATCATCGGTACCCCGAGGTGACGGGCGGCGATCAGAGCCGGAGGGATTCCGCTCGCCTCGGCGGTGATGACGAGATCGACGGCGCGGTCCCGCCACCGCTCGGCGATGTCGGCGCCGATCACCTCGAGGAGATCCGGGTCGACCTGGTGATTGAGGAAGTCGTCGACCTTGACCAGGGTGCCCTCGATCCGTCCGCGCCGACGGATGGCGTCGGCGAGGGCGATGGCCCCAAAGGTGGCGGTGGGTGCGTCCACGATGTGGGCAGGGTACCGGGGACCCGACCCCCGGGTACGATCGCCACCGATGACCGTCACCCCGGCCGAGCGGCGCCGCGCCCGCACCATCCTCGATCGGTTGCGGCGCCGCTATCCCGTCATTCGCACCGCCCTGGGCTACGCCGACCCCTGGCAGCTGCTGGTGGCGACGGTGCTCAGTGCCCAGACGACCGACGACACGGTCAACCGCGTCACCCCGGAGCTCTTCCGGCGCTGGCCGTCGCCGCGCCTCCTGGCGCAGGCGAACCCCGAGGAGGTGGAGTCCGTGGTCTTCTCGACGGGCTTCTACCGCCAGAAGACCCGCGCCGTGATCGAGCTCTCGGCCGACCTCGCCGATCGCTTCAGCGGGATCGTGCCCGACGACCTGGAACGCCTGGTGACCCTCAAGGGGGTGGGGAGGAAGACCGCGAGCGTCGTGCTCGCCGAGGCCTTTGGGCTTCCCGCGATCGCGGTGGACACCCACGTCTCCAGGGTGTCGCGGCGTCTCGGACTGGTCGCCGACGGGAATCCGGTGAAGGTCGAGGCGGCGTTGAAGGAGCTCTACCCCGAGGCAAAGTGGCCGGGGATCTCGATGCGCTTCATCCAGTTCGGCCGGGACACCTGCATCGCCCGCCGGCCGCGCTGTCCGGAGTGCATCCTGCGCGATCGGTGTCCCTACCCGGACAAGACCGTCGGAGCCTGACCCGGGTCCTCCGGTGCCAGGACGAGGCCGCGGGTCTCGGGAAGCGGGATGATCAGCGCGACCGCGGCCAGGACCACTAGCCCGAGGGCGGCCACGGTGAGCGGGATGCCCCAGGCGTCGACCACGAAGCGTCCCGCGGCGAACCCGGCGATCCCTCCCAGGATGGACGCATTGACGATCCAGGCGACTGCGGTGGCGCGCAATCCGGTCGGAAAGAGTTCGGCGCGGTGGGCGGCGAAGGCGGGAGCGAAGGCGAATGCCCCCAGGTTCGAGGCGAGGATCCCAACGGCCATCGGCCAGCCGCCGTCGATCAGATAGAAGGCGAGGCCGCCGGCGACCCCGACGGTGAGGGCCGCCGCCTCGGTGGGACGGCGCCCCCAGGTGTCGGCCAGCCGCCCCCCGGCGAGCACCCCCAGGATCACGCCGGGAGCACTGGTGGCGGCGAGGAGCAGTGAGGCGGCACCGGCCGACCAATCCAGGTCGTTCTCCAGACGGAGCAGGGCGAGGTTGGCGGCCGGTGCGGTGAAGGCGGAGACCGCAAAGGAGATTCCGGCGAGTGGCCAGAAGTGGCGGGCGTGGCTGCCGCGGAGCACCGCGGTGAGCGGGGGCCGCTGCCGGGTCGGCACGAAGGCCCGCGATTCGGCCATGCGGCAGACCAGGACCGGAAGGGCGAGCAGGGGGAGGGCGCTCAGGGCGAACAGGAGCCGCCAGCCGTCGCTGCTGGCCGCTCCCAGCGGGCGGAGCAGCAGTCCCAGGCCGGTGCCCAGCGCACCGACCAACGCATAGAGGCCGACGGCGTAGCCGCGGACGTCGGGGCCGACCTCCTCGGCGAGCACGACCAGGGCCAGGCCGCTGAGCGCGATCGTCCCCACCCGCGCCACCGCCTGGGTCGCCGTCAGCCAGTCCGCCCCGGAGGTGACGGCGCTCGCCAGCGTCGCCGCCGGAAGCAGCGCGAATGCGATCAGGAGGGGGAGGCGCCGTCCGCGGTGGTCGCCCCACCAGGAGAAGCCGATGGCAAGGAGCGAGGTGACCCGGATCACCATCATCAGGTCGAAGACGGCGCCGTCGCTGAGGGAATAGTCGTCCTGGACGAAGGGGAGCACGTGGGTGATCGCCGCCCCCGTCCAACCCTGGGCGAGGGCGATCACCGCGAACAGTGCCAACGCGGCGATCTCCCGCCGCTGCAGGGGACGGGCCGGCCGGAGCAGGAAGCGCTTCAAGCGATGGTGCTGCCCGGAGGCACGGCGCGGTCCGGGCGCACCAGCACCACGCCCGAGTCGGTGAGCACACCGAGGATGAGGACGTCGGAACGGAACCCGGCGACGTGGCGCGGCGGGAATCCGGTGACGGCGATCACCTGGGTGCCGACCAGGTCCTCGGCGCGGTAGTGGTCGATGATCTTGGCGGACGACTGGAGCACCCCGAGGTCGCCGAAGTCGATCCACATGCTGTACGCGGGGTGGCGCGCCGCCACGTTCGGTTCGGCGCGCAGCACCACACCGGTGCGGACCCGAAACTCGTGCCAGTCGTCGATCGTGGGCACGGCGGCGACATTACCGGGAAGGATTGGGGCGTCTGTACCGTTGTCCCCACCGCCGGAACCGGAGCCCCGTGGAAGTCGCCAACGTCAACGTCCTCGCTGCCTTCGTCTTCGGCGCCCTCTCGTTCTTGTCGCCCTGCGTTCTCCCGCTGCTTCCGGGGTACCTGTCGATGATGTCCGGGTACTCGGCGGCAGACCTGTCCGAGGGCAAGACGTCGCTGGGGCGGATGCTGCGGGTGACCGTCCTGTTCGTGGCCGGATTCACGGTCGTGTTCGTGGTCCTGGGTGCCACCGCGACGTCGCTCGGCCGAAGCCTGCTCCGCCAGCAGGACACGATCCTTACGGTGGCCGGCTGGGTCGTCGTCGCCTTCGGCGTCTTCATCGCCGTCAGCGCCCTGTGGAACCCGCGGCTGCTCGGCCCACTGATGCGCGAACGCCGGGTCGAGGTTCGGCCGTCGCGGCTCGGTCCGTGGGCGCCACCGGTGATGGGCGTCGCCTTCGGCTTCGGGTGGACTCCCTGCATCGGGCCCACGCTCGGGGCGATCCTCACCGTGGCCGGCACGCAGGACACCGTGGGCGAGGGCATGTTTTTGCTCTTCGTCTACTCGATGGGCCTCGGAGTGCCCTTCGTCCTCGCCGGTCTGGGGATGACGAAGGCCTACTCGGCGTTCGGGTGGTTCAAGCGGCACTTCACCGCGATCACGGTGACGTCGGGAGTCCTCCTCGCCCTGTTCGGCGTGCTGATGGTCACCGGGAAGCTCGTCGAGCTGAACCAATGGTTCCAGGAGATCCTCCCGTCGTTCTTCTGGGAAGTGTGAGGCCCGCCTCGCTGCGGCCGGCGACCTACCCTCGGCGTTCATGACGGTGTCACCCGTGGCGGCCGGGGTCGGATTGGCCACCCACGAGCTGGTGTGGGCGGAGGGTGTCGACGCGGTGACCTTTCTCGACAGCCAACTGACCCAGGACGTCACCGCGATGGCTCCTGGGACCCTGCGACGCTCGTTGCTGTTGGAGCCGCGCGGCAAGCTGCGCTCCCTGCTGTGGGTGCTGCGCGACGCCGAACGCGTCGGCCTGGTGGTGGCGACCCCCGGTGCCGACGGCCTCATCGCCGACCTGGCGCGCTTCCGCTTCCGGGTGAAGGCCGACCTGCGGCACGATCCGCGCCCGGTCCATACGGTCTGGGGTGGGGAGTCGGCGGCTGCGGGATGGAGCGACGACGGGACTCGGCTCGAGGCCACCACCCCCCGGTATCGCATGGTGGCTTCCCGCGCCGTGCCGGATCTCCCGGTGCTCGACGCCGCCACCGTGAGCGCTCACCGCATCGCCTCCGGCGAACCGCTATTCGGAGTCGAGGTCGATGCCGGGACCATCCCCCAGGAGACCGGGCTGGTGCCGGAGTCGGTGTCCTTCACCAAGGGCTGCTATCTGGGGCAGGAGTTGGTGGCCCGGATCGACAGCCGGGGCCATGTCAATCGCATGCTGCGCCGCCTCGAGGGAGAAGGCCCTCCTCCGGGCCCGGGGGCGGCGATCTCTCGTGGGGAGCAGGCCGTGGGGGTCCTCGGGTCGGTGGCCCCGGTCGGCGGGGGGTGGATCGGTCTGGCCCTGCTGCGCCGCGAGGCGGTTCCGGGCGACCGGGTCACGGTGCTCGGGGAGGGCGGCGAGGCCGTCGCCACGGTGGCGGATGCTCAGGACCCGCCACCCCTGCCTTCACAGTCTCCTAACGCCCTGGCGCGATGATGACGCGATGACCACGCCGAATCGCGGCACCGTGCTGCTGATCGAGGACGAGGCGGCCATCGCCGACCTGCTGCGGCTCTACTGCGAGCAGGAGGGCTTCCGGCTGATCCACGCTCCCAATGGGGAGCGTGGGCTCGAGGCCCTGCGCGAGCGCGATCCGCGGGCCGTGCTGCTCGACGTCGGTCTTCCCGGAATGGATGGCATCGAGGTGTGCCGCCGCATTCGCGCCGTGTCCGATGTCCCGGTGATCATGCTCACCGCCCGCGCCGAGGAGGTCGACAAGATCGTCGGGCTCGAGGTGGGGGCGGACGACTACGTCACCAAGCCGTTCTCGCCGCGCGAGGTGATGGCCCGGGTCAAGGCGGTGCTGCGCCGCGCCGAGGAGGCGCCGCGGGTGCCGTCGGTCATCGCGGCCTCCGGCTGGGAGGTCGACTCGGGCCGGCGCGAGGTGCGTTCCCCGGCGGGCGCGGTGGTGCGTCCCACCGCCCGCGAGTTCGATCTTCTCTGGTACCTGGCGGAGAACCGCGGGCTGGTGTTGTCGCGCACTCAGATCCTCGAGGCGGTCTGGGGGTTCGACTACCTGGGGGAGACCCGCACCGTCGACGTGCACGTCCGCCAACTCCGCAAGAAGCTCGATGGCATCCCGATCACCACGGATTGGGGCGTCGGGTATCGGTTCGAGGCCTAGATGCGGCGTCGCTTCTTCTGGGGGATGGTGGCGGTGGCGGTGACCACCCTGCTCGTCGGCGGACTGGCTGCCGCCGCCCTGATCAGCCGCTCGGTGGAGGCCTCGGCCCGCACCGAGTTCGCCCGCCAGGCCGCAGCCACCGCCCGGCTCCTCGAGGCCGATCTGCCTGCCGGCGCCCAGGGGGAGGGGCGGGCCCGCCTCGTCCAGATCCTGCGTGACGTCGCCCTGGTCGGCGGTCACGAGTTCGTCGAGGCGGCGGTGGTCGGTCCGCGCGGAGCGGTGACACCTCTCGGTGAAGGCGGAGTGCTGCTCGACCAGGTGCCCGGGATCGCAGGCCTCTCCGGGGTGGTGGCATTCGACGCCGAGGTCGACGGGAAGCGGGTGACCGCGGTGGCACAACCGATCCGCCTCGGGGAGCGCGGCACGCTGGTGGTCGTGATCGGCACCGCTTTGGAGTTGATCCCGTGGGGTGAGGTGCTGGGGCGCTTCATCTGGGCTCTGGCCCTGGCGTTGATCCTGGCGGCGGTGCTCGCCGCATCGTTCAGTCGATTCGCCGCCGGTCGGCTCGGCAGGCTGCAGGCCGCGGCCCGCCGGGTCGCCGGGGGTGATCTCACCGCCCGGGTCCCGGTCGAGGGGAGTGACGAACTCGGCGACATGGCGGTGGCATTCAACGACATGGCCGGCCAACTCGAGGCGGCGCGGCGGCGCGAGCGGGAGTTCCTGGTGGCGGTGGGCCATGACCTGCGCACCCCGCTCACCACGATCGGGGGCTACGCCGAGGCGATGGGGGAGGGACGCATCGCTCCCGATGACATGGCGCGGGTGGGTGGAGTGCTCGGCGCCGAGTCGGACCGGTTGCGGCGGTTGATCGAGGATCTGATGCTGCTGTCCCGCATCGAGGCCGCCGAATTCACCCTCCGCCCCGAACCGGTGGACCTCGCCGCCCACCTGCGCGGCGTCCTCGACGGGTTCCGCGGCCGCACCGAGGCGGCGCGAGTCCATCTGGTAGGAGCCATCGACGACGTCGGCACGATCTCGACCGACCCCGATCGCATCGCCCAGGTGGTGGGGAACCTGCTGGAGAACGCGCTGCGCTACACCCCGGAGGCGGGCACCGTGACCCTCGCCCTGCACCGCACCGCCCCGGGTTTGGTGCTCGAGGTCACCGACAGCGGCCCCGGGATCGATCCCGGCGACCTGCCCCACGTGTTCGAGCGCCTCTATGTGGCGACCCGGTACCGCCCGGTCCGTCCCGAGGGCAGCGGCCTCGGTCTCGCCATCGTGCGCCAGCTGGTGGCGGAGATGGGGGGCACGGCGGAGGTGGTCGCTCCTCCCGGGGGCGGCACCACCATCCGGCTGATGCTCCCGGATGGACGCGACACGGGTTCTGCTCCGGGCGAGCAGAAGCGTCCCTAGCCTGCGCCCCATGACCGACTTCCTTCGCGTCGCTTGCGCCCAGGTGGACATGGTCGTGGGCGACCTGGACGCCAACAGCGCCGTGATCCGGGAGGCGATGTCCTGGGCGGAGGAGTGCCAGGCCGACGTGCTGCTCCTCCCCGAACTCGCCATTACCGGCTATCCGCCGGAGGATCTGGTGCTGAAGGAGGCCTTCGTCGCCGCCAACATCGAGACCCTGCATCGCCTGGCCAAGGATTCGGGTGCTGTCACCACCGTGGTCGGGTTCGTCGATCGCTCCTCACTGCCCCCCGACGACGCCGGCCATGTCCGCGTGCACAACGCCGCCGCCCTGCTCCAGGGGGGACGGATCAGGGGCATCTATCACAAGGTGCGCCTCCCCAACTACGGAGTCTTCGACGAGGACCGCTACTTCATGGCGGGCACCGCGCCCGATGCCCTGTGGGAGATCAACGGGGTCGTCGCCGGGGTCTCGATCTGCGAGGACGTCTGGGTGCCCGACGGTCCGCCGGCGCTGCAGGCGCGCCGCGGCGCCGACATCCTGCTCAACATCAACGGCTCGCCGTACCACCGCGGCAAGGGCGGGGAACGCGAGGCGATGCTGTCGGCGCGAGCCTCAGAAGCAGGTGTCCCCCTCGTCTACCTGAACATGGTCGGCGGCCAGGACGAACTGGTCTTCGACGGCCAGAGCATGGTCTTCGACGGTGCCGGGCAGTTGCTCTACCGGGCCCCGCAGTTCGTCGAGGAACGCTTCTGGGCCGACGTCCCCCTCCCCGAGGAGGGCAAGACCGGAGTGGAGGCGATCCTGGTGTCCTCGGGTGATCTCCTCGAGGGCGACCCCGAACCCCCAGCGACGCCGCACCAGCCGCTGAGCGATGTCGCCGAGGTGTATCAGGCGCTGGTCACCGGACTCGGGGGGTACGTGCGCAAGAACGGCTTCTCCGGTGTCGTCATCGGCCTCTCGGGAGGCATCGACTCGGCCCTCACCGCGGCGATCGCGGTCGATGCCCTCGGACCCGAGGCGGTGTGGGGCGTGATGATGCCCTCGCGCTACTCGAGCGCCGGTTCGATCGACGACTCACGCGCCCTCGCCAAGAGTCTGGGGATCCGTGTCGACGAGATCTCGATCGAACCACCATTTGCGGGGTACCTGCAGACGCTGTCGGGCGTCTTCGATGGGACCGACCCCGATGTGACCGAGGAGAACCTGCAGGCGCGGATCCGGGGAGCGATCCTGATGGCGATCTCCAACAAGTTCGGGAACATGGTGGTGGCGACCGGCAACAAGTCGGAGATGTCCGTGGGCTACGCCACCATCTACGGCGACATGGCCGGCGGTTTCGCCGTGCTCATCGACGTGTGGAAGACCCTCGTCTACGACCTGGCGCGGTGGCGCAACCGCGATGGCGAGGTGATCCCGCAGGCCACCATCGACAAGCAGCCTTCTGCGGAGTTGCGTCCCGATCAGCTGGACAGCGACTCGCTGCCGCCGTATCCGGTGCTCGA
>DNGH01000109.1 GCA_003486285.1 Actinomycetota bacterium | reverse complement strand
CATCGTCCACGGGTGGGCCGGAGCGCACCTTGGCGGAGGCCAGGTCGATGGGGAAGGACACCAGGGTGGTCCCCTTGAACTCCTGGTCGCTCGGCTGGCGGGCGTCGTCCCAGCGACCCGGGACCAGCTTCTCGGTGAGACGGCGCATCGCTTCCCACTTCTCGTCGCGGTCGGTGATCTCCCGGCCGCGGCACTCCAGGAGCACGACGCTGCGGTAGTTCATGGAGTGGTTGAAGACCGAGCGGGCCAGCACCAGGCCATCGAGCAGGGTGACCCCGATGGCGCAGGGTTCGCCGGTCTTGAGGAGTCGCAGCATCCGGGACGCCGGCGATCCATGGACCACCAGGGTGTCGCCGATGCGGACGTGAATGGTCGGGATCACGACGGGGCGCCCATCGTCGACGAATCCGACGGTGCAGTAGAGCGCCTCGTCGAGGATGCCGTCGATCACGGCCCGCTCGTACGAGCCCCGTTCGGCATGGCGGCGGACGGCGAGGAAGTCCTCGACGCGCTCGCTCACAGCAGGGCGGTGACGTCGAGTTGCAGAAGGGACAGCCCCGGGAGCATCGCCCGGATCCCTTCCTTGAGGGTGCCGATCGACTCGGCGAAGCGGGCCAGCACCTCGGCATGGTTGACCGGGGCCATCCCCTCGAGGCCGACGTCGTAGTCGGTGACCACCGCGATGGACACGTAGCCGATGCCGGCTTCGGCGCAGAGCGCCGCCTCCGGCATCTGGGTCATGTTCAGCAACTCGAAGCCCGATGCCGCGCACGCCGCGCTCTCGGCGCGGGTCGAGAACCGTGGTCCCTGGATGACCACGACCGTGCCGCCGTCGTGGACGGTGGCTCCGGCGCTCGCCATGCCCTCGCACGCGATGCGGCGCATGGCGGGGTGGTAGGGATCGGCAAACGGGAGGTGCTGGACCAGGCCGCCCTCGAAGAAGGTGTGCTCTCGTCCCCAGGTGCGGTCGACGATCTGATCGGGGATGACGAAGTGTCCGGGTGCCATCACCTTGCGGAGCGATCCCACGGCCGAGGGAGCCACGATGCGATCCACCCCGATCTCTCGCATCGACCAGACGTTGGCCCGCACCGGGATGCGGTGCGGCGGGAACTGGTGCTGGGCGCCGTGGCGGGGGATGAACGCCACCGGGATCCCATCGACCTCGCCCACCAGCGGCACCTCCGACGGGGATCCATATGGTGTCGTCACCGGATGCGGGGAGCATCCCTCGATGAAGTCGTAGAACCCCGATCCTCCGAACACGCCGATCACGCGACCACTCCTGGACGAAGGGTCGCATGGTAGGGGTGAGGGGAGATCGTCCCGTTCCTAGACTCGCCCCTCGTGGAACCCATCGCGATCGCTGCCGTGGCCGCCGGCTATCTGCTGGGCAGCATCGATTTCGGGGTGATCATCCCCAAGGTGCGGGGCGTCGACATCTACGCCCACGGCAGCGGCAACCCCGGAACCACCAATGTGCTCCGCTCCATGGGCCGCAAGGCAGCCGCCGCGGTGATGATGGGAGACATGGCCAAGGGCTTGGCGGCCGCGGCGATCGGAGATCTCGCCGCCGGTGAGGCCGTCGGCTTCGCTGCCGGGTTCGCCGCGGTCCTCGGCCACTGTTATCCCGTGTGGCATCGCTTCCACGGCGGCAAGGGGGTCGCCACCGCCGGCGGGATGATGCTGTGGCTCGAACCGCTTCTGGGTCTGGCGCTGCTCCTCGTATGGGTCCTCCTCGCCTTTGCGGCCAAACGGGCCTCGCTGGCGTCGCTGCTGGTGGCGATCGCCCTGGTGCCCGGCGCCCTTGCCTTTGGCCACCGCGGCTGGTCACTGGTGTGGGCCGGTGCCGCCGCACTGCTCGTGGTGGTGCGCCACCGCGAGAACATCCGCCGCCTGCTGGTGGGCGCCGAGCGCCGGATCGCGGCGTGAAGCGCCTCGCTGCGGCGCGTCGCGAGGTGATCGCGGCGATGCCGGCCCTTCCCGAGGTGGTGGTGCCGCTGGCCGCTGCCCGGGGGCTGGTGCTGAGCCGCGACGTGGTGGCGGCCGAGCCGGTGCCGTCCTTCGCCAACTCCGGCGTCGATGGGTTTGCGGTGCGGAGCGCGGATGTCGCCACTGCCCCGGTGGAACTCGAGGTGATCGGTGATCTCCCCGCCGGGACCGCGCCCACGATCCCGGTGGCGCCGGGCACTGCGATTCGGATCATGACCGGGGCGCCGCTCCCCGCCGGCTGTGATGCGCTGGTGATGGTCGAGGACACCACGACGACGGGGAATCGGGTGCGGATCACCCGCCCCGCCACCGCGGGCGAGCACATTCGCCCCGCCGGAGGCGACTTCGCCGCAGGGACGGTGGCGCTGCGCCGCGGCGACCGGCTCGGTCCGGCGCATCTCGGGGTCCTGGCCACGATCGGGTTCGCCAGCCCGCAGGTGACGCGACGCCCGATGGTTGCGGTCCTCTCCACCGGCGACGAGGTGCAGCCCCCCGACACCGTGAAGCTGCGGCCGGGGATGATCCGTGACGCCAACCGGCCCCTCCTCGTGGCGGCGCTCGCCGAACTCGGGGCCGACGTGCAGGACCTCGGCATCGTCCCCGACGATGCGCGGCTGCTCCGCTCCACCCTGGAGGAGGCGGCGGCGACCTGCGATGCAGTGGTGACCAGCGGCGGGGTGTCGATGGGTGAGCACGACCTCGTGAAGCGGGTGCTGGCCGATCTCGGCCGCGTCGACTTCTGGCAGGTGGCGATGCAGCCGGCCAAGCCGTTCGCCTTCGGGTTCCTCGGCTCCACCCCGCTGTTCGGTCTCCCCGGGAACCCGGTGTCGGTGCTCGTGGCGTTCGAGCAGTTCGTCCGGCCGGCGCTGCTCGCAGCGATGGGGGCGACGCGGCTGTTCCGCCCACGGATCGCCGCGGTGTTGGGCGAGGGTGTTGCCACCAATCCCGCCAAGGTGGTGTTCCTCCGGGTGGCGTTCTCGGAGCCCGGAGTGGTCCGCTCCGCCGGGGGGCAGGCTTCGAACGTTCTATCCGCCCTCGCCGCGGCCGATGCCCTGGCCGTGATCCCGGTTGGGGTGGGTGGGGTGGCCGCCGGGGAGCGGGTCACGCTGGAACTGTTTCACTCCGCAGAGTCCCGTACCCTGGCCGAGGCCGAAGATGACTGAACTCTCCCACCTCGACGACCAGGGCCGCGCCCGGATGGTCGATGTCTCCGCCAAGGAGGAAACCGAGCGCACCGCCACCGCCGAGGCGTTCGTCGCCATGACCGCGGCCACCACGGAGGCGGTCTTTGCCGGAACCCTCCCCAAGGGCGACGCCCTCGCCCTGGTGCGGGTGGCGGCGATCACCGGAGCCAAGCGCACCCCAGATCTGATCCCGCTGTGTCATCCGTTGCCGCTCACCGCTGTCGTCGCCGAAGTGGAGCGCACCCCGGAGGGGGCCCGCATCATCGTCACGACCAAGACCGTGGGTCGCACCGGAGTGGAGATGGAGGCGATCACCGGCGCCGCCCTCGGGGCGGTCACCCTCTACGACATGATCAAGGGGCTCGATCGGGGCGCGGAGATCGGTCCGGTGCGCCTGTTGTCCAAGCGCGGGGGGAAGTCGGGGGAGTGGACCAGGTGAGGGCCGTCGTCCTCACCGTCTCCGACGGTGTCGCCGCCGGAGTCCGGGAAGACCGTTCGGGTCCTGCCGCAGAGCGAATCCTCGAGGGGCTGGGGTTCTCCGCCGAGGTGCGGGTCACTCCCGACGGGATCGCGTCGGTCGAACATGCGCTGCGCGATGCCATCGCCGGGGGAGCCTCCCTGGTGGTCACCACCGGGGGCACCGGGTTCTCGGCGCGCGACCTGACCCCGGAGGCGACCCGGCGGGTGATCGAACGGGAGGCTCCGGGGCTGGCCGAGGCGATGCGGGCGGCCACCTTCGGGGTCAATCCCCACGGGATGCTGTCGCGCGGGGTCTGCGGGATCGCCGGCCAGGCACTCGTGGTCAACCTTCCCGGGTCGCAGGCAGGCGTCGAAGAGTCGCTCGGGGTGATCGCCCCAGCCTTGCGCCACGCCGTCGATCTGCTGCGCGGCGATCCCACGGAGCACTGAGCCGTCGGCAATCAGCGTCGCCCGGAAGCCTTTGTGGCTGCCCGCTGACCGCTGACCATTCCCATTGATGTGCAAACTGAGATTGTGCGCGGATAGGCTGGGGCTGCCGCTGGGTGGTCTTTCGCCTCGGCGGCGGTCAGTTAGAAGGAGTACGGCGTGGCCAGACGACCGGTTCCCCGACAGATGCGGACCCCTGCCGACCGCGGTGGGCCGACCGCCCGTCAGCAGGTGTTGGCGCGCCGTCGCATGACACTGATCGGACTCGGTCTGGCGGTTCCGCTCACCCTGGCGGCGGCCCTGTTCACCGGTTCGACCATTCTCCTGTTCGTCAACCTCGTGTTCGACGTGATCCTGGCCGGGTTCATCGCCATGCTGCTGCAGATCAAGCAGGCGCAGCAGGGGTCCCGGCCGAAGTGGACCCTCGATCCCGAGGACGAGGTGCGGGTCGTCCCGTGACGCCCGACCTCGAACCGATCCGCCAGGCCGTCACCGCAGTCTTCGACGCCAAGCATCGGGCGCGCGAGGAGGCTCTGGCCGACTGCCGCAAGGTCATCCGGTTCTCGGCGAATGCGATTCGTGCCCTCCACCGCGGTGACACCGCCGATGCCATCGGCCTCATCGGCGAGGCCGGTGCCACCCTGGCCCATGCGGCAGGGGTGCTCTCCGATCATCAGGATGTCCTCAATGCCGGGTTCGTCCACGACGCCGCCAAGGAGTACGCCGAGGCCCGCATCTTCGCCGCTCTCTGCGCCGGCGACCCGCTGCCGCTTCCCACCGATCTCGGGATCGAGCCCGCCGCCTACCTCAACGGCCTGGGCGAGGCGGTGGGGGAGTTGCGCCGCCGCATGCTCGACCTGCTGCGTGCCGAAGACCTGGACACCGCCGAGCGCACCCTCGAGTCCATGGATGCGGTGGTCGAGATGCTGGCCACCATCGACTACCCCGACGGCATGACCGGCGGCCTGCGCCGCACCACCGACGTGGCCCGTGCCCTGGTGGAGCGCTCGCGGTCCGATCTCACCACCACGGTGGTGCAGGAGAGATTGCGGAAGGAGCTGAGGAAGTAGGTACTAGGCATTAGGCCGGCGGTGTCGGGGGCGGTCTCGCTCGTTATCCGGCACCCGGTACCTGGCTCCCGGCACCCGATTGGGTCCGCCCTACAATCGCCCTCCCCTTTGGGGGTGTAGCTCAGCCCGGCAGAGCGCTTCCCTCGCACGGAAGAAGTCAGGGGTTCAAATCCCCTCACCTCCACCACGCAAGTTCTATACCGCAAGGGTTTCCGGCCCTCAGGAGTCGAGCGCGACCACCAGTTGTCCGCTAGGTGTTCGTCTGGTGTCCGTCTGAGCCCGCCGGTAGGCCTCCTCCAGCCGGTCAGCAGCCGGTCTTCGCTTGTTGGTCTTGGGGCGATAGGTGCGGGCGGCGCATTCCACCGCAGCATGGTGCGACGGCGTGGTCGACCCGCTCGGTGAGTTCCCATCACCCCAGCCCAGTCGCAATCCCGGATAGGGTCGAAACACCTCGGCCATCGCCTTTTGGTCCGTTTGGCCCTGTCGCTTTGATCCCCGTAGTTGGAGGGTCGCGTCATGGTGCTCTGGAGGTCTCCCGGTGGTCAGCAGTGCGAAGGGGCCCGATGAAATAGCAGGTGACCCTGTTGCCGCATTCGATGGGGTGCATCTGAAGTCAGCAGTCGATGAGATCCTCAACCGCCGACCAGCCATCGGCTTGGCGGTGGGAGTGGTACGCAACGGATCTCTCGAATTCTTCCATGGTCATGGTGTCGCCGACCTTGAGTCGCGTGCGCCGATCACCGAACACACGGCGTTTCGGGTCGCGTCGATCACCAAGACGTTCACCGCAATCGCGGTAATGCAGCTTTGGGAGCAGGGCCTGGTGGATCTCGACGCCCCCGCCAACAACTATCTGCGTGCATATCGGCTCATCCCGCTCGATACCGCCTGGCATCCGGCGACCTTGCGGCATCTGCTCACTCATACTGCCGGGCTTCCCGAGGTTGCCCACCTGAACGGCGTGTTCGCACCAGACTTTGGCGAAAGTGTCGAAGCGGGTCAGCCTTTGCCGTCATTGGAGGGCTTCTATGGCGCTGGTCTCCGCCTGTACGCCGAGCCGGGCTCCCGCTTTGTCTACAACAACCATGGGCCTGCCACGGTCGGTCAGATAGTCGAGGATGTGAGCGGGGAACCGCTCCAACAGTACTTCCACGAGCACATCTTCGAAAAGCTCGGCATGACCGAAAGCGACCTGATCAGATCGGAGAAGGTGAAGACGCGACTGGCCATGGGATACGAGATCGGATCCCATGGTCTGAAGAAAGTCGACGAGCGCGACCTGGTGACCACCGGGGCGGCCTCCATCTATTCCACCCCAAGGGACATGTCCCGCTACCTAGCGGCCCTCCTAGGAGGGGGCAGCAACAAGCACGGCTCAATCCTCAAACCTGAAACGCTTGCCACGATGTTCGAAGCTCACTACCAGCCCGACCCTCGGATACCGGGCATGGGCCTCGGCTTCTTCCGGAAGAACCTATCTGGTCATCTCGCCATCAGACATCAGGGAACTCTCCCTGGCTTTCACTCCGAGATGTGCGTGGTTCCCGATGCCGGCATCGGAGTGATGGCCTTCACCAATGGGGGCCATCAAGCCGACTTCTGGCTGCCGGCCGAACTTTCGTATCTTTTGCGGCGAGCGCTGGGCGTCGCCGGCCATGCACCCAAAGGCGTTCCGCAACGACCCGAACTCTGGGACGACCTGTGTGGTTGGTATCGGCTGTCGGCCCGGCTCAGCGATGTGCGGCTGCGAGGGATGATCGGCGCCGGGGCCGAGGTGTTCGTTCGTGCCGGCCGGCTCATGTTCCGATTCCTCACCCCGATACCGGCATTGGCGAAGGGGTTGCCCCTTCTGCCCGACGATGCGAGCGATCCTCATGTGTTTCGGATCGATCTGCCGGAGGAGGGGCTGGAGCCGATTCGGATCGTTTTCGGTCAGGGTCCCTCAGGTGCCGCCGACCGGCTCCATCTTGATCTGATGCCGGTAACCCTCAAGAGGCAGCCAGACAACACCAACCCGCGAAGGTGGGCGGCCACCGGTGTGTTGGGAGGGCTTGGAGTGACAGCAGCGGCGGGCATGTTGCGTTCAAGAGGGAGGAGCTGAGATGTCGGCCGGAGGTTTGGACCGGTTGCGGCAGGCTGCGGTAGAGAAGATCATCTTCCACGCCACACCGCGAGCCTGGCTCCAAGCCAACGGGCCGTTGATCTTCGAACGCGGAGAAGGTGCCCTGCTCTATGACTGCGACGGCCGCGAGTATCTCGATGCTCTCTCCGGAGGGGTGTTCGCAGTGTTGGTTGGTTACGGCCGGGGAGAGATCGCCCGGGCCATGGCGGAACAGGCTGAACGGCTCAACTACACGAGCCCGTATGCCACGACCAGCGCCGTGACCGTCGAGCTGGCGCTGAAACTAGCCGAATTGACTCCTGGCGACCTTTCGGCGTCGTTCTTCTGCAACAGCGGATCCGAAGCGGTCGAGGCGGCCATCAAGC
>DNGH01000118.1 GCA_003486285.1 Actinomycetota bacterium | reverse complement strand
GGCCCCTGTCAGGACTTCACCATGTCCATTGCCCTCACGCTGTAACCCTGGAGGACACCATCGTTGTCTCTCTCAGCGATCTCCGCAGCGCTTCGATGAGGACAGAACGCCACCTCCATGGGCGGGGTGCTCCGGCAGCCCAGGGTCCCGAGCCGGGCGGTTCAACCCTCGGCCGGCAGCAGGTCCAGGTCGGTTACGGCGTAGTGGGGCAGCAGGGGATCGGTTTCGCCGAAGTCGCCGATGCCTGTGGGCTCGGCGACCAGCACCCGGATCACGGCGGGGTCGCCGGGAGTGACTATCAGCAGGCGCGTGTCGCAGGCCAGAATCCAATCCCCGCTCGGAGCCCACATCGCCACGATTGAGTAGTTGAGTGGCACCTCACCTGACCACAGCGTGCGAGAGGTCCCGTCGGCTGTGACCAGCACCAGCTCGGCCGAGTTCCCCGACGAGCGGGCGAGGATCTGCTCGCCTGTTGGGCTGACGGTGGCCTCGACCGCGGTGGGGCCCTCCGGGAGCTGGGTGGAGGGGACGTCCTCCGTCTCCCCGGTGCGCACGTCCACGATCTTCTGCCACGCCGTCATCAGGGGCTGCTCAGGAGGCCGGGAGAACATGGTGACCTGGAGCCGCCCGTCGGGCAGGAAGGCGAGTTGGGGACCGGTGTCGAATTCCTCCTCATCGAAGCAGAGGACGTCCTTGGACGGCGTCCCGGCCGCGGCGACGACGCGCACGCACCCGCCGCTCGGCCGCGCCTTGGGATCCCCGGACGCACCGAAGGACACGCCGAAGTAGGCGACTGTCCCGTGTAGCGACGGATCGGGTGCGTCAGCCAGTAAGGAGAACCCAGGCATGGGACGGCCCGAAGCAATGAGGTCGCGGACCAGGAAGTAGCCGCCCACTGCCAGGGCCAAGACCAGTCCACCGCCGATATACGGCCAGATGGGCCGTAGGCCCGACGAGGGGCTCTGCGTCATGGCGCAACCTCCTGCCGATCGAGATGCGCTCCGCGGCAGCCGCGGCTGCGGAAATGATACGCCGCTCACTGTGCCCGTCTCTCCAACGCGAGCACTTCGCCACTGGGGCGACCCGCAACCTCGCTACTACGTCGCCAGCGCAACAGCGCCGCCTGCGCCGAGAAGCTTTGGCCGACGCACCTTCTGACGTCCCCCTCCACATCGAAGTCACCCCCGAGCGCACCTTCATCATCTCCGGCACCATCCCCCCACCTGGACCCCTCACCGGAGGGTGTGAAGTCTCAATAGGAGGCCCTCAGGGCCGCTGTCAGAACTTCGCCAAGATTCCGTTCAACCTCTCGCACTCCGGATGAGGTAGCACTAACCGAGGGGAAGGCGACGTGCCTTGTCCCTGGTACGGGCGATACTGCTGGCGGGATTCCGTCCACCAGTGTCGAGGGGGTTTCACACGGTGACCCGTCCTGCAGCCGTCATGTTGGTGTCAACCCTGATCTTGGCTTCCTGTGCCCCCAGTTCGATATCTGGTGCTCCCGAGGTCCCGTCGTCGGTCGGGACCACTAGCGGACCCCCGGTGAGCACGACTGGGAGCGCCACCACCACCCAGGCCGCCTCGACCACTCTTCCCGTCGCGCCTCCCTGGTCCGCAGGATGGTCTGGGGTGAGCTCCCACCCGGTCATGGGGCGAACCTTCCCGATCATCATCTGGACGGGGAGCGAGTACATCGTGTGGGGTGGCGAGAAGCCCAGTGAGGGCGAATGGCACGACACGGGCGCCGCCTTCAACCCGTCAAACGGGGAGTGGCGTTATCTTGCGGGGAGTCCTCTGGCTTCGCGAAGCGAGCATGTCGCGGTGTGGACCGGGACCGAGATGATTGTCTGCTGTGGCAGACAGGTAGGGACTGGTGTGGCGGCAGCCGCCTACGACCCATCAACCGACACATGGCGGGTCACCTCAGCGCCACCGATCTCCCCTACGTTCGGCCAGGCTGTGTGGACCGGGACCGAGATGGTCGTCTTCGGCGGAGTCGGACCGGGCGGCTTCGGCAACCTCCGGGGTGCCGCCGCCTACGACCCGACGACCGGGTGGCGGACCCTCTCCGACCTCCCGTACGGGATCGAACGCAGCGCTGAAGCGGTGCTCGGGAACGGTGTGATCTACACATGGCCGTCGAACGTCAGACCCGGAGGCGACGCCCAACCCCTCGCCTATCACATCGCCACCGACTCGTGGCAGATCCTCACCGTCCCCCCCGAACTCGAACCGCCGATCTCACCCAGCCTGACTTGGACGGGGAACGAGCTCATCGCCTGGGGACTCGCTTCCCACATAGGGCAGGCCTTCGGGATCGGTCTGGCGTTCGAACCAGCGACCGGAACCTGGAGGACCGTGCCGCCGCCGCCCCTCCCACCGACCAGAGGTTCTGATGGCAGCGAGGGCAGCCAGGCAGCAGCCTGGACAGGCTCCGAGATGATCGTGTGGACCGGATGGATCGGAACCGAATGGGACACCCCGACCACATCGGTCCTGGCGTACGACCCCGCCGCCAACTCATGGTCCCAAATCGACCCCGCCCCCGTCACCAGCATCGGGCTCTATTACAACCCCCTCACCTGGACCGGAACACACCTGCTCGTCTACCTCCCTTCCGAAAGCGCCGTACTCATCTACACGCCGGCAGCATCAGAACCGGTCGGGTGACATTCCCGCACGCTGGCCGAGG
>DNGH01000012.1 GCA_003486285.1 Actinomycetota bacterium | reverse complement strand
CGGGCGAAGAAGCCGGCGATGTCGACCTTTGCCGGGTCGATCGTCCCGGCGACCGCGTCGGCGGCGAGGCGGCGGGCGGCGGCGGCGATCTCGGCGCGTGATCCGTAATTGAAGGCGAAGACCATGGTCATGTTGGTGTCGGCGGCGGTCAGCTCCTCGGCGGCCCGGATCTGAGCCCGCAGGCGGTCCGACACCCGGGGGTCGTCGCGGTCGCCGAGGAATCGCACCCGCACCCCCAGCTCGTGCAGCTCGTCGCGCCGCCGGGTCAGCAGGTCCTCCTTGAATCCCATGAGGAACTCGACCTCCTCGTCGGGCCGGTTCCAGTTCTCGGTGGAGAAGGTGAAGACGGTGAGCCACTCGATCCCCAGGGCGAGGGCGCCGTGCACGACGTCGAAGAGGGCGACCTCGCCGGCGGCATGGCCGGCGGTGCGGGGCAGGCCGCGTGCTGTGGCCCAGCGGCCGTTGCCGTCCATGATGATCGCGACGTGGCGGGGATCAGCCATCGACGACCAGCGAGACGAGGCGCCGCTCCAGGTGGTACTCGATGAAGCGCCGGGTCACCCCCATCGCCTCACCGGTGAACCCGGGATCGGCCGCGGGAAGGGCGGAGAGGTCGGCGGCGGCGATCCGGGCCAGATAGGTGGTGAGACCGGCCCGCAGCGTGATCGCCCCGGGGATGCGGTCGTTCTCGCAGAGGACGCCGCCTGCGGCGAACGAGAACCAGGTCAGGTCGTCGCTGCGCCCGCACCCGGCGCAGTGGTCGAAGGCGGGCGCGACCCCGACCACCGCCGCGGCCTTGAGCAGGTACGAGGCGATCAGATCGGGATGGCGCGGCCCGGCCTCGAGGGCGCGCAGACCCCGCTGCAGCAACAGGAAGGCGCGACGGGCGCCCTCCCCCTCCTGGGTGACGGCGTCGGCCACCTCGACCATGGTCCCGGCAGCCAGCACCCGGTCGAGGTCGGCCCGCAAATCCGGGAAAGCCTCGATCACCGACACCTGGGTGATGGTGTCGAGGTTGCGTCCCTCGTAGAGGACCAGGTCCACGTGGGTGAACGGCTCCAGGCGCCCACCGAAGCGGCTCCGGGTCTTGCGCACCCCCTTGGCCACGGCACGGAGCTTGCCGTGGTTCGGGCTGAGCAACACCACGACCCTGTCGGCCTCCCCGAAGGGGAAGCCCCTGAGCACGATTCCCTGGTCGCGGCGCAACGGCACTATCCAGCAGGGTACCGGCGGTGGGAACCACAATCCCGGCACGGCCCGTCTCATCGACGCGCCCCCGACCCAGGAAGGCCCGACATGGCGATCCGGCTGTTCACTGCCTTGCTCGCACTCGCCCTCGGTCTCCCCACCCCTGCCGGCGCCCAGGTGATCATCGACCCCCCGATCCCCCCTTGCCCGTGGTGGCACTGTGGGGGCCGGGCCGACGTCGTCATCGAGGACTACCGCATCGACGTCACCATCGAGGACGGGATCGCGGTGACCCGGGTGCACCAGGTGTTGCGCAACGACTCGGATTTCGTCGGCGAGGGCGAGTTCCTCCACCCCATCCCCGCCGATGCCGCGGTCACCGGACTGACCCTCTGGATCGACGGCGAGCCGGTGGACGGCGAGCTGCTCTCCGGCGATGTCGCCCGGCGCACCTATGAGGAGATCGTGCGCCGCACCCTCGACCCCGCCCTGCTCGAGTACGCCGGCGACGGCCTGCTCCGCCTGTCCGTCTTCCCGATCGAGCCCCACGACATGCGCATCGTGGAGATCGAGTATCGCCAGGTGCTCACCGCCGAGCTCGGGCTCGCTCGATACCGCCACCCTCTGGGGCGCGAGCACAACGCTGCCATCGAGTCCGTCGAGGCGCACATCGCAATCCGTTCCAGCGACGGAATCAAGGCCGTGTACTCCCCGACCCACGACGTCGGCATCAACCGCATCAGCGATCGCCGCGTCGAGGTGGGCTACGAGGGCACCGGCGCGCCGACGTCCGACTTCACTCTCTACTACTCCACGGATACCGCCGCGGTGGGGCTGGATCTGCTCACCTATGCGGAGGATGGTGAGGGCTACTTCCTGCTGCTCGTCTCGCCGGGTCTCGCCGCCGCCGAGACCGTGGTGCCCAAGGACGTGGTGGTCGTCCTCGACGTGTCCGGGAGCATGGAGGGCGAGAAGTTCCAACAGGCCCAGGACGCTGCCGAGTACGTGCTCGCGCACCTCAACCCCGAGGACCGTTTCGAGGTCATCGCCTTCTCCACCGGTGTCGACTCGTTCGGCGATGGGCTCCGCTCCGCCACCGCCGCCGGTGATGCCACCGACTGGGTGCAGGGCCTGTCCCCCGGCGGGTCCACCAACATCGACCTCGCCCTGGCCACGGCGTTCGATCGGGTGCAGACGGGCCGTCCCGGCTATGTGCTCTTCCTCACCGACGGCCTCCCCACCGAGGGCGTGATCGACACCCCTGACATCCTGGCGAATCTGCGGGAGCGCGCCACGGAGACCGTGTCGATCTTCGCCTTCGGCGTCGGCTTCGACGTCGACACCTTCCTCCTCGATGCCATTGCCCGCGACCATCACGGCACCACCACCTACGTGACACCCGACGAGGCCATCGACGCCGCCGTCGAGGCCCTCTACGCCAAGGTGGCCTCACCCGTCCTCACCGGGGTCACCCTCGACGTCGACGGGGTGACGGTGTCCGACCTCCACCCGTCTCCGCTCCCCGACGTCTTCCGTGGCGGCCAGTTGGTGGTGGCGGGTCGCTACGAGGGATCGGGGGCGGCGACGATCACCCTGTCCGGACGGGTTCGCGGCGAGTCGATCGACCTGGTCTTCACCGACCGCCACTTCCGGTCAACGGGGGGCGACGCCACGGTCCCCCGCCTCTGGGCCACGCGCAAGATCGGCCGACTCCTCACCACCATCCGCCTCGAGGGACCCGACGAGGAGACCATCGATCAGATCGTCCGCCTCTCGATCCGATGGGGCATCGTCACGCCCTACACCTCGTACCTGGTGACCGCCGACTCGCCGTTCGGCGAGGAGGCCCTCGACGACATCTCCTCCCAGGCCTATCGCGCCGCGGCCGCCACCGTCCCGGACGCCTCCGGCGAAGCGGCGGTCGGCGCCGCCGATGCCGCCGGCGGCCTCGCCGCAGCCGAGTCCGGTGACGATCCCCAGACGGAGTACGGCGACATGGTGCGGATCGGCGGCGGGCGGACCTTCCGCCTCAGCGAGGGCCGGTGGATCGACACCACGTACGACCCGGCCGCCGACGCGGTCCGGATCGCCTTCGGCTCGGACGACTACTTCGCCCTGGCCGCAGCGGATCCGCTGCTGGCGGCGGGACTGGCGGTGGCCGCCCAGGTGATCGTGGTCCACCAAGGC
>DNGH01000123.1 GCA_003486285.1 Actinomycetota bacterium | reverse complement strand
CGCTGCACGATGCCGGATGCATCCGCTTCGGCGAGTTCACCCTCCGCTCCGGGACCACCTCGCCGATCTACGTCGATCTGCGCGCCCTCACCGGGAGCGCCGCAGCACTGCGGCGGGTCGCCGCGGCCTTCGTCCCGGCGCTGGCGGCGCGGGGCTTCGACCACGTCGCCCCGGTCCCGTACGGGGCCATGCCCCTCGGGACCGCGGTGGCCCTGGCCACGGACTCGTCGCTGGTGTGGCCCCGGGCCCAGCCCAAGGAACACGGCACCTCCGCCCGGGTCGAGGGCCGGTGGCAACCGGGCGATCGAGTCGTGCTGATCGACGACGTCATCACCTCGGGCGCGAGCGCCGTCGAAGCCGCCGCACTGCTGCGCCGGGCCGGCCTGGTGGTGGAACACCTGGTGGTGCTGGTGGAGCGGGATCGGCGCGCCCGTGCCGCGCTGGCGGCGGAGGGGATCACCCTGACCGCGATCACCACCCTCGCGGAGTTGGTCGCCGACCTCGCCGCCGGAGGTGCGATCAGCCCCGAGCAGCAGCGGGTGGTCGAGGAGTTCCTGGCGCAGTGATCTACCGCATCGCCCGCGGGATCGGATTCCGTTTCGACCCCGAGACGGCGCATCGCCTGGCGCTCGGCGCGGTGCGACTCAGCCGTCCCCTCCGGGCGCTGAAGCGCCGTGACGAGTCCGCTGCGGCGGCGGTGTTCGGCCTGCGGTTTCCCAATCGGGTCGGGCTCGCCGCCGGATACGACAAGGATGCGGTGGCATGGCGCGCCCTGGCCGGCCTCGGGTTCGGACACATCGAGGTGGGGACGGTGACCCCGCTCCCCCAGCCGGGACATCCCCGGCCTCGCCTGTTCCGGTACCCGGATCGCCGGGCCCTGATCAATCGCATGGGCTTCCCCTCGGCGGGTGCGGAGGTGGTGGCGCCGCGCCTGGAGGGGTCGCGCCCCGGTGGGGTGATCCTCGGCGTCTCCATCGGCCCCAACGCCGCGACCCCTCCCGAGAGGCGGGTCGACGACTACCTCGTCCTGGTGGATCGCTTTCGGGGCCTCGCCGACTACCTGGCCGTCAACGTGTCGTCACCCAACACCGCCGGACTGCGCGACCTGGAGGGCGCCCCCCTCGGGGAGTTGCTCGCCGCGGTGAAACGGCGCGCCGGCACGACGCCGGTGCTGGTGAAGCTGTCCCCCGATCTCGAGGATCCCGAGGCTGCGGTCGGCGCCGCGACTCGCTCCGGAGTGGACGGGATCATCGTCGGCAACACCACGGTGTCCCGGCCGGGGTTCAGTGGCGACACCCCACCCGGCGGGCTCAGTGGTGCGCCGCTGGGTCCGCTCGCCGTGGAGCGCCTGCGGCGAGTCCTGGCCGTCAGCACTCTTCCGGTGATCGCCTGCGGCGGGATCATGACCGCCGGTGATGCGGCCGAGCGCCTCGCCGCCGGCGCCGCACTGGTGCAGCTCTATACGGGATTGGTGTACCGCGGCCCCGCGTTGATCGCGGAAGTCGCGACCATCGCCCGCACGCGGCGAGGTGACTCTTAGTGACCAGTTGCCAGTTATCAGGAGGTCGCGCCTCGACTGGTAACTGGGAACTGGCAACTGTGTGATCGGTCGCCGGCGGCGACCGATCACACCTTGGGCAACCCCGCCAGCGCCGCCTCGTCGGGTACGTACTCGTAGTCCTCGAGCGTCCCGGCGAGGTGCTTCTCGTATGCCGACAGATCGAAGTGCCCGTGTCCCGACAGGTTGAAGAGGATCACCTTCTTCTCCCCCGATGCCTTGGCCGCCAGTGCCTCGTCGATCGCCACCCGGATGGCATGCGCCGCCTCCGGAGCGGGCAGGATGCCCTCGTTGCGGGCGAACGTGACTGCAGCACCGAACGCCGCCCCCTGCTGCACTGCCCGCGCCTCGATGTCGCCGTGATCCTTGAGCAGGCTCACCAGCGGGGCCATGCCGTGATACCGCAGCCCGCCGGCGTGGATCGGGGCAGGGACGAAGTCCGAGCCCAGGGTGTGCATCCGTACCAGCGGGGTCATCTTCCCGGTGTCACCGAAGTCGAAGGCGTAGGTCCCCCGGGTGAGCGACGGCGCCGCCGTCGGCTCGACCGCGATCACCCGGTGCCGAGTGCCGCCGCGGAAGGTTCGACCCAACCAGGGGAAGGCCAGGCCGGCGAAGTTGGAGCCGCCGCCGGCACAGGCGATGACGAAGTCGGGTTCCTCGCCGGCCATCTCCATCTGCTCGATCGACTCGAGTCCGATGACGCTCTGGTGGAGCAGCACGTGGTTGAGCACGGATCCCAGCGAGTACTTGGTGTCCTCCCGGCCCGCGGCGTCCTCCACCGCCTCGCTGATGGCGATGCCGAGCGATCCAGGGCTGTCGGGATGTTCCGCCAGCACCGTCCGGCCGTAATTGGTGGTCGGACTCGGCGACGGCACCACCTCGGCTCCGTAGGTCTCCATCAGGATGCGGCGGTAGGGCTTCTGGTCGTACGAGGCCCGCACCATGTACACCTTGGTCTCCAACCCGAACAGGGCCGCGGCGAAGGCGAGGGCGCTCCCCCACTGGCCGGCGCCGGTTTCGGTGGCGATGCGCTTGGTGCCCTCCTCCTTGTTGTAGAAGGCCTGGGCGAT
>DNGH01000141.1 GCA_003486285.1 Actinomycetota bacterium | reverse complement strand
CGCCTCGTCGGCTCCCCCACAAGGGGGGAGCGATTGCCCGGACCTGTTCTGGCGGGTGGCGGGAGGCGGGAGGCGCCAATACCCCCCACCGCCGAGGCTGCGCCTCGTCGGCTCCCCCACAAGGGGGGAGCGATTGCCCGAACCTGTTCTGGCGGGAGGCGGGAGGCGGGCGACCGGTAACCGGTAACCGGTAACCGGTAACCCGCCTAGTTCCTCCCGCGTAAGAAGTCCTCTATCTCGTTGATCATCTGGGCGGATCGCGACGGGTCGATCTTGGTGCCCACGTCCTCGAGGCGGCGCACGTACTCCACGAACTCCTCGTTCTCCGCCATCGCCTCGTCGACGCGTGCTTCGAAGTCGGAGGCCATCTGTTCCATCTCGGTGAGATCGAGATCCAGCTCGAGGACGCGCCGCGCCACGCCGAGCAGCGCGGCCATGGCCTTGGGGTTGGGATTGGCCGCCAGGTAGTGCGGCGTGGCCGCCCACAGGCTGAGCGCGGGAATCCCGACCTCGCGGCATGCCTCCAGCATGACGCCGACGATTCCGGTTGGCCCCTCGTAGCTGGACGCGAGGAGGCCGTAGTGTTCGACGAGAGCCGGATCGGTGGCAACGCCGACGATCGGGACGGGCCGCGTATGGGCGACCTGCCCGACGAAGGCGCCAAGAGTGACCACCATCTCCACGTCGTGATCGGTGAGCAGCCCGGCGAGGGTGCGGGTGTAGGTCTTCCAGCGCAGATTGGGCTCCTCGCCGGTCACAAGGACCAGATCATGGTTGCCGGCGGGAAGGGCGTAGGCCCGGGTCATCGGCCAGGTGAGGCGGCGGGTGCCGCCATCGTCGATCTTCACCTGCGGGCGGTGCACCTGGAAGTCGTAGAACTCCTCGGGCTCGATCACCGCAAAGGGCTCGGGCCGCTCCAGCGAGCCGAGGAGATAGGCCGCCGATCCCGAGGCGGCGTCGCACGCGTCGTTCCATCCCTCCCAGGCGAGCAGGGCGCGCGGCGCCCGCAACTGGGGCCGGGACAGGCGCCTCAAGTGATCCACGGCGCGACCCTAGTGACGCCGACGCACCATGCACCGGGCCCGCAGCGTGTCGGCCAAATGTCGGCCGCGCGCGGCCAACCGGCCCTGGTGGCTTGACCCGCAATGACGGAAGATGCGACCGCATGGAAAGGCGCTCGCTCTCGCCGGATGGAATTCGGTCCCTCTTCGTCGCGCTCCAACAGGACGGCTTCCGCATCGTCGGCCCGGCACCCGTCACAGGATCTGTGACCTTCGCCGAGGTCGGGGATTTCGATGAGTTGGCGATCGGCCTCGGGCTCGAGGTGGGTCCCGGCCGGGCCCGGGTGGTCGAGTCTCCGGCCATGTTCGGCGCCATCGGCGGCCCCGAGTCTTTGAAGCGGTGGCAACACGCCCCGCAGCGGGTCATCTGGGCAGGGGAGCGGGGCACGAATGGGTTCACCGGGTCGGCGGTGGTCGAGGAATCGTCCGGCCCGGTGGCCTTCTTCGGAGTGCGCGCCTGCGATCTAGCCGGGGCCCGGGTGCTAGCCAAGGCGATCCGCCGCAATCTCGACGAGCGTGATCTCACGATCGCCCTCCGCTGCACGTCGTTCGCCCCCACCTGCTTCTGCACGTCGATGGGCACCGGGCCCGACGTCCCCGAGGGTGGCGCCGACCTCGTGCTGACCGAGGTCGCCGGGAAGACCCGCATGTTCGTGGCCACCGCGGCCAGTCCGCGTGGCGAGGCTCTGCTCGCCAAGGCAGAGACCAAGCCGGCGAGCGCCGCGGACGTCGACAAGGCCGATGCCCTGGTGCGCGAGGTGGCGGCTGCCATGCCCCGCGCCTTCGATCCCGCTGAGGCACGGAGCGCCCTCGCCGCTCCGGCATCGGGTTGGGATGAGGTCGCCAGCCGCTGCATGGCCTGCGGCAACTGCACCGCGGTCTGCCCGACTTGCTTCTGCGTGACGGTCCTGGACCGCACCGATCCGACGGCCACGACGGCGGAGCGCATCATGCGCTGGGACTCCTGCTTCACCCCGGGCTTCTCCGAGATGCACGGTGGCCCGGTCCGCTCCTCGACCGCAGCCCGCTATCGCCAGTGGGTGTCTCACAAGGTGTCCTGGTGGTGGGAGCAGTTCGGCACGTCGGGGTGTGTCGGATGCGGGCGTTGCATCGTGTGGTGCCCGGTCGGCATCGATATCCGTGAGGAAGTAAGTGCTGCGATCGAGAGGAGCACCGCACATGTCTGAGAAGCTGCGCAGTCATCGCGTCGCCCGGGACTTCGACTCCGCCAGCCTTGCCGTCTTGGAGTCCTGTTCGCTGGGTGAGGTGGCCTGGAAGAAGGGCGAGTGCATCCTCACCTCCGGCGACGAAGCCACCCGCTGCTACCTCCTGACCTCGGGGGACGTCTTCATCCAGACGACGCCGCCGGGACGGTCGCCCACGCTGCTCCAGACCATCCGCGGCGGGGATGTGCTTGGTTGGTCGTGGGTGATCCCGCCCTATCGCTGGGCGTTCGATGCCTGCGCCGCCACCGATGCCACCGCGATCGTGCTCGACGCGGCCAAGTTGCTCGCGGCCTCCGAGGCCGATCCCCGTTTCGGCTACACCCTGATGAAGCGGCTGTTCACGCTGCTCACCGACCGCCTTCAGGCCACCCGTCTCCAACTGATGGACCTCTATGGACCGCGCGCGTGACCCCGTCGCCCTGTTCGCCCCCGAGACCCGCGAGGTGCTCGCGGTAAGGCGTGAGACCGCCGACACCGTGACCTTGACGCTGGCCGGCGGAGGGCGCGGCTTCGTCCCCGGGCAGTTCGCCATGGTCTATGCCTTCGGTGTGGGCGAGTCGGCCATCTCGCTGAGCGGGGATCCCTATCGCTCCGACGTGGTAGAGCACACTGTGCGCAACGTCGGCGCCGTCACCGCCGCAATCGGCGCCCTCAAGCCGGGTGGCGTGGTCGGCTGGCGGGGTCCCTTCGGCACCGGCTGGCCACTCGTCCGGGCCCGCGGCGGCGACCTGGTGATCGTCGCCGGCGGCATCGGGCTGGCCCCGCTGCGTCCGGTGATCCTCGCGGTGATGGCCGACCGCGGCGCCTACCGCCGCGTCGCCCTGCTGGTCGGTGCGCGGCGCAAGTCCGAGCTGCTCTACACCGAGCAACTCGCCGAGTGGCGAGCCCGGTTCGATCTCGAAGTCGAGGTGACGGTCGATGCGGCCACGGACAATTGGAGGGGCTCCGTCGGCGTCGTCACCCGGCTCATCCCTCTGCTCGACGTCGAACCCTCCCGAACCACGGCGATGGTGTGCGGACCCGAGGTCATGATGCGGTTCTCCGCCAAGGAGCTGCTGCGGCTCGGAGTCCCGTCGCGCAACGTGTTCGTGTCCGTGGAACGCAACATGAAGTGCGCCGTCGGCCTCTGCGGCCATTGCCAGATAGGCCCGCTCTTCGCCTGTCACGATGGTGCGGTCGTGCCCTACGACCGGGTCGCCGGACTCATGGAGGTGAGAGAGGCATGAGCCCTCGCGTCGCCGTATTCAAGTTCGCCTCCTGCGACGGTTGCCAGCTCTCGGTGCTCGACGCCGAGGACGAACTGCTCGCCATCGTCGGTGCGGTGGACATCGTCGAGTTCCCCGAAGCCCGCACCCGGCGCGAGCCCGGTCCGTACGACGTCGGGTTCGTCGAGGGATCGATCACCACGCCGGAGGACTTGGAGCGCATCAAGCAGATCCGGCAGGACTGCAAGGTTCTGGTGACGATCGGAGCCTGTGCCACCTCGGGCGGCATTCAGGCGCTGCGCAACATGGCAGACGTCGGCGGGTATGCCTCGATCGTGTACGCCCATCCCGAGTACCTCGACGTGCTCGCCACCTCCACTCCCATCGCCGACCATGTCCCGGTGGATATTCAGCTCTACGGCTGTCCGGTGAGCAAGGAGCAACTGATCGAGACCATCACGGCGGTCGTGGCCGGGCGCCGTCCCGACCTCCCGTCGCACTCGGTGTGTGTGGAGTGCAAGGCCCGGGGCACGGTCTGCGTGCTGGTCACCGGCACCCCTTGCCTGGGCCCGGTGGTCCGTGCCGGCTGCGGGGCGATCTGTCCTTCGTACCAGCGCGGTTGCTACGGCTGCTTCGGACCCAGCTCCAACGCCAACGTGGCCTCGCTGGCCACCGCGTGGGAGGCGGTGGGAATGCCTCGTCCCGCCCTGGCCCGGGCGCTGCAGGGATTCACCGTCGGGGCCCCCGAGTTCCAGGAGGCGATCCGTGCCCTCTGAAGTGCGCACCATCGAGGTCGGCTACCTGACCCGGGTCGAAGGCGAAGGGCGGATGAAGGTCGTCGCCCGCGACGGCAAGGTCGAGGAGGTGGTGTTCAGCATCTTCGAACCTCCCCGCTTCTTCGAGGCCTTCCTGCGCGGCAAGCACCACTCCGAGGCTCCCGACATCACCGCACGCATCTGCGGGATCTGCCCGGTGGCCTACCAGATGTCATCGGTGCATGCCATGGAGCATGCCTTCGGGGTCAGCGTCGAGGGGCCGTTGCGCGATCTGCGCATGCTGCTCTACTGCGGAGAGTGGATCGAGAGCCACGCACTGCACATCTACCTGCTGCATGCGCCCGACTTCCTCGGTTACGAGTCGGGAATCTCCCTGGCCCAGGATCATCCCGACATCGTTGCCATGGGCCTGCGTCTCAAGAAGGCAGGCAATGAGATCGTGCGTGTCCTGGGCGGACGCGAGATCCATCCGGTGAACGTCAAGGTGGGCGGGTGGTATCGCCTCCCGACGCGGGCGGAACTCGACCATCTCGCGACCGTCCTGGACCGGGTCCACGACGATGCCATCAGCACGGTCGCGCTCGTCGCCACGTTCCCGATGCCGGATGTCTCGCGCACCCTGGAATGGGTCTCGACCCGCTATCCCGGCGAGTACCCCATGTTGGGCAAGACGGTGGTGTCGTCTGCTGGTCTCGACATCCCGGTACATGAGTGGAACGACTGGTTCGTGGAGGAGCACGTGGCGCGCTCCAACGCGCTCCACTCCCGGATCAAGACCCGGGGTTCGTACGAGACGGGGCCGACGGCGCGATTCAACCTCAACTCCGAGCTCCTCAGCCCCGGCGCGGCGGCTGCGGCTCACCAGGCCGGGCTCACCGCACCATGCACCAACCCCTTCCAGAGCATCGTGGTGCGGGCCGTCGAGACCCTCCATGCCGTCGAAGCGGCGCTGCAAATCATCGATGGCTACCGGGCTCCCGCGGCGCCCGCGATCCAGTTCGTCGAGAAGGCCGGCGAAGGCTGCGGCGCCAGCGAGGCTCCGCGCGGCACGCTGTTCCATCGCTACCGGCTCGACGCCAAGGCCATGATCACCGACGCCCAGATCGTGCCGCCCACGGCACAGAACCAGCTGTCGATCGAGGAAGATCTGCGGCTTGTCCTCGAGAAGCACATCGCCGAACCCGACGACCGGCTGCGCACGATCCTGGAGCAGAGCATCCGCAACTACGACCCGTGCATCTCCTGTGCCACCCACTTTCTCGAGCTCGAGGTGGATCGTGGCTGAGGCCTGGACCGTGATCGGAGTCGGCAACCCGATGCGAGGCGACGATGGCGTCGGGGCCGTGGTCGCCAAGCGGGTGCGGGGAATGCCCGGAGTCGAGCATGTGATCGACGACGGCGACCCGTTCGAGGTCGCCGATCTTGTTCAAGGCGGTCGTCGCGTGCTTCTTCTCGACGCCACGCGCGGGGGCGGCGTGCCGGGAGTCGTCACGGTGTGGGAGCCGAGGCCGGGCGGGGCGTCGCGTCCCCAGGTCGGGGCATCGTCCCACGGCTTCGGCGCCGATGCCGCCATCGAGTTGGCGGCAGCACTCGGGACCCTGCCCGATCGAGTGGTCGTGGTAGGGATCGAGGGTGAGCGTTTCGAAGGGACCGGACTCTCGGAGGCGGTGGCCGCTGCGGTGGATGAGGCCGTGGCGGCAGTGGAGGCGGTGGTGAGCGATGCATGAGCGGGGAGTCGCCGCGGACCTGGTGCGTTCAGCCGGCGTCGTCGCCGTCGAGCAGGGTGCGGCGCGGGTCAGGGTGATGCGCGTCGAGATCGGCGCGGCCTCGCACATCGACGCCGAGAGCCTTGCCGCCCAGGTTTCGTGGCATGCCCGCGGCACGATCGTCGAGGGGGCCGAGGTGATCGTGGAGCGGCGGGTGCTCCCGCTGGGTGCGACTCCGACACGTGACGACGAGCGCGTCATGCTGCTGTCAGTGGATCTGGAGGAATGAGCCGTGTGTCTCCCCGTGACCGCGCTTCTGGTCGAGGATCACGGTGATGGAGTCGAGCGCTGGGGAATCGTGACCTACGAGGGCAGGACCCAGAAGGTGGGGCTCGCCTTCGTTCCCGAGGCCAATCTCGGCGACATTCTGCTGATCCACAGCGGACAGGCCTTTCGCATCCTCGAGAGCGGCCGGGACGAGCGCGAGATCAGCCCTGCTTGAGGTAGTGGATCGACCGCTCGGTCACCTCGAAGCCGAGTCGCAGATACACCTCTCCGGCGTCGGTGTGTGACGACTCGTCGACGTCGAGCGCGGCCCGATCCATGTGCTGGGCCGCCGCTGCCTCCATGGTGCGCACCATGAGATGAGAGGCGATCTGCCGGCGGCGGTACGGCCCCAGTGTGCCGACGCGGTGGATGTAGACCTCGCGATGCCCGGTACGAGAGTTCTCGTCCTCCTCCACCTCCACCATGCAGAAGGACACCACGCCCTCGGGGCCGACGGCGACGAATGAGAGGTCGGGTCGAAAGATCTCCGACTCGCGATACGAGCTCACCCACATCTGTTCGGACATGGGGAAGGTGCCCCAGTGATCGGAGAACGACGCGTTGTTGGCGAGGCGGGTGGACTCGTCCCGGGCCACCGACCACGTATCGACCGTGATCCCCGGGGGCAGCGGCGGGGCCGGCGGGAGATCGGCCAGGGATCGCCGCATCGTCGCAAAGGCGCGGGCCTCCTCGAATCCGGCGTCCATCAACTCCGCGCGGAACGCGTCGCGGTGCTCTTCGACCCCGCTGCGTATCACTCGATCCAGACCCGGGGCGACCGCGGAGAGCGCCTGGCGGGCGCGGGCTTCGGCCCAGGCGATCAGAAAGCGGCGGAGGTGGGCGAAGGGGGGCGCCGCCTCCGTCGACAGGAAGGCCCGTCCCCCCTGCGCGGTGACCTGGGAGAACACCGCCGCCTCGGCCCGTACTTCGCCGTCGGCGTCGACGGCGATCAGGGTGTCGGTGCCGGGGTCGACCCCCTCCTGGGAGGCAAACCAGCGGTAGGTCTCGGCGCCCGCCACGTGATCGAGGCGTTCCGCCTCATGCACCCGCTGGACGTGCCTGATCAGGGCCGCGACGTCGTCGAGCGACCGCGGCCGCCAGGTGAGGCCGGGGACTTCCGGGGGCGTAGGGAGGGAGATCATGGCGGGCCATTCAATCAGAGTCCCGGAAGTGACCGGAGGCTCTGCGGCCGGGACTTTCGCCGGGATTCCTGGTGCGGGTGCATCCGTACGATGCATGGCATGAGCGCGCCCAATCGGGGGCGGTGGCGGCGCCGGGTTCCGGCTGCGCTCCTCGCCCTCTCCCTGCTCGTCGCCGCCTGCGGCGAATCCGGTCCGTACATCCCGGCCGGCCTGGTGCGCACCCCCTATCCGGAGGTGGGTCACCTCGCCCTTCCCGAATCCACCAACGGTGGCGCCGACTTCAACTTCCGTGCCCAACCGGGGGAGTTGCTGCTTCTCTACTTCGGCTACACCGGATGTCCGGACATCTGCCCCACCACGCTGGCCGACCTGCGCGCCGCGCTACGCCAGATCGGCGATCGCGCCGAGAGGGTCGAGGTGGCATTCGTCACGATCGACCCCGATCGCGACGCCGACTCGGTGATGACGGCATACATCCATGCCTTCTTCGCCGAGGGCCACGGTCTGCGCACCGATGACCCGGATCTGCTGGCCACGGTGTCCGCACCTCTCGGGGTGAATTACTCGGTGAGTGCCAACCCCGACGGCTACATCGAGGTGGTGCACTCGGCCTGGGTCTATGTCATCGACGAACAGGGCCGGTTGCTGCTGATGTGGCCTTTCGGCACCGAACCGGAGGACATCGCCGAAGACCTCAAGCACCTGTTCAAGGATCTGGACGCAGATGCCTGACGCCACCGCCCGACTCTCCGGAGCGTTGGCGGTCCTCGTTCTGGCGGCTGCCGCCTGCGGCGGCGCTTCCGGGCCGCTCGCGGTCACCGATGTCTGGTCGCGCGCCTCCGCCGCCGGGCAGGAGACCGGCGTGGTCTACTTCGAGATCTCCGGCGGTGCATCGAGTGACGCGCTGCTCGGGGTGACGGTTCCCAGGGCGATTGCCGCCGGGGCGGCGCTGCACGAAACGGTCGCGGCCGACGCCACCGGAACCACCATGGCGGGCCACGACATGGGCGACATGGGTGATGGGATGACGATGCAGGCGGTGAGCCGCGTTCCCATCGGCGCCGGCGCCACCGTGGTCTTCGAGCCGGGCGGCTATCACGTGATGTTGCTCGGTCTGGTCGAACCGCTCGTCGCCGGTGCGAGCTTCGAGGTCACGCTCACTTTCGAGAGTGCCGGCGAAATCGTGGTCGTCGCGGAGGTGCGGGAATGAGACGGCTGTGGCTGGTCGGTGTTGTGATGCTGGTGGCGACCCCGGCGTGCGGGAGCGACGATGGTCGTGATGGGGCGCTGGTGGTCGAGGACCCGACTGCGGTCGAGTTCGACTACGAGTACGTCATCCCCTTGGGCACCGGGGCGAAATTCGACGCCGGAGAGGTCGTCGAGATCCTCCCCGGGGAGATGACCGTACGCGTGGGTGAGGTGATGCGCATCGTCAACCAGGACGATCGCCAGCACCTCATCGGGCCCTTCTTCGTCGGAGCCGGGGAGACCCTGACCCAGCGCTTCGCCAGCGCCGGTGAGTTCACCGGCTTGTGCACGGTGCATCCCAGCGGGGAATTCGTGCTGACGGTGGAGGAGTGACGGAAGCGGCTCCGCCGCTTCCGACCTAACAGCTGTTGGAGGCTCCCCTCGGAGGTTCACCCCGCCGGAGTCACCCGGAACACCGGGAAGACCAGATCCTCGATACCGTCGACCGTGATCGGTGAGACCGGTGTGGTGCGGGCCTGCCCGGTCTTGTGGCCCTGCGTCGTCATCAGCTCCGATGGCCCCTTGCCGCGGCGGGCCATCCCGCCCGTGATCCGGTTGACCAGTCGCACGGTCCTGGTGAGCTCGTACTGGCGGGGCCATGTCACCAAAACTATCGAACACCCACGGTGGAGCGACCCGTGACCGCGTCGCCGCCCGAGACGCCCGATGCGGTGCCCGCTTCGGTGACCGGTCTCAGCGCTTGCGGTCGCTGCGCAGCCGCATCCGCTCGACTCGCCCGGCATCGGCCGATGCCAGCGCCTTCTCCAGGGCGGCCACCGCCTTGGGGTCCAGGTAGTGAGCCAGTTCGGCCTGGGTGACTGCGACCGCCGGATGGAGCGCGATCCCGCCGTCGTCGGTGGCTGACGCGATCACCTGCATCGACCTGAAGCCGAGCTTGGCGAGTGAGACCCGCCCGCGGTCATCGACATCGAGGATCACACGGCGGTTTGGGGTGGCAGCAACCATGGGTTGATGGTACCCAAGTGGGGTAATAGGGTCAATGCCCCACTAGAACGACCGAGGCGGCACCCTCACCATCCCGGGGTGGACTTCGTGGTCACACCCGAATTCGTGGCCACCTACGAGCACCTGACCGACGAGCAGGCAGCTTGCGTCGATGCCGCCATCCGACGCTTGCTCGACTCCCCGAGGAGCGCCTGGGCGCGTCGGAGCCGCGTGGTAGGCGACAACGGCGCGGCATGGCTCGTGGCCGTGAGATGCGGCGACTCGATCCTGGCGCTGTATTGGCGACAGGAGTCCGACGGTTCGATCGTGTTGCTCCTACTCCTCGGTGTGTAGACACCAACCGTGGGGAGCGAGCCCCCTACCCATGCCCCGGATCAAAAAGGATCCCAGCCGCCTCCTGCTGGGTACGGACGAAGGCGACGACCTTGGCCACCTCTTCTCGGGTGAGGTGGGGGAGCGGTGCCATGTCGCCAAAGTTCCAGTGGTGCGCCACCACCCCGAAGGCGACGGCGCGCTGAAACGCCTCGTCGCCATGGTGATTGGGGGCGTAGTACTGGTGCAGTAGCGGCGGTCCGGTGGCGGTGCCGCGCAGGTCGGCCCCGTGGCAGGTTGCGCAGTTGGCGGCGAAGATCGTGGCCCCTTCGGCGACGATTGCCGGGTCGCCGGTGCCGGGGGTGGAGACGGCGTCGGGTTCGGCGGCAACGGCGATGGCGATCAGCGCCGACGCCACCGCGGCGGCACCGATCACTAGCGGCCAGACATTTCGCCGCTGCTTCGGCGGCGGGGTCACCGCCTTGCGCTTGCGCTGGCTCATTGGGCGTCTCCCGTCATGTCAGGTCGGTGCGGCGCAGCAACATCGCGTTGATGGCGACGATCACGGTGGAGATGCTCATCAGGAGCGCACCGACGGCCGGCTCGAGGAGGAGTCCGGCGCCGGTGGCGACCCCGGCGGCGAGGGGAAGAGCCACCACGTTGTACCCGGTGGCCCACAGCAGGTTCTGGGTCATCTTGCGCCCGGTGGCCCGCGCCAGGGCGAGGGCCCGCACCACATCCTCGGGGTCGTCGTCCACCAACACCAGATCGGCGGACTCGATGGCGACATTGGTGCCGGCGCCGATGGCGATACCCAGATCGGCGGCAAGCAGCGCCGGCCCGTCATTGATGCCGTCGCCGACGAATGCCACCGGTCCTACCTCGCCGAGCGAAGTCACCAGGCGCGCCTTGTCGGTGGGAAGCACCCGCGCGTAGTAGCGGGTGATGCCGAGTTCGGCGGCGACGGAGGCCGCCACCGCGGCGGCGTCGCCCGTGATCATCACCGACTCGATCCCCTGGTCGCGCAACCGGGATACGGCACGTCGGGCGCTGGGGCGAATCCGGTCGCGCAGGGCGAACACCGCCAGGGCGCGCGACTCGTCGAACAGGAGCACCGCACTGTCCCCGCGCTCCCCGGCGGTGTCGAGGGCCGCCTGCAGGCCCGTGGGAACGGCCACGTCGCTCTCGATGGCCCATTCCGGTTTGCCGATCCGATAGGTGGCGCCGGTGATGCTTCCGGTGATCCCCTTGCCGGGCACCGCGGTGACTGCACCGGCGGCGGCCAGGTCGATGTCGCGCGCGGTGGCGGCGCCGACGATCGCGGCCGCGAGGGGATGCTCCGACGACTGCTCCAGGGCGGCGGCGATGGCCACGGCGTCGGCCTCCGAAATTCCGTCCGTGGTGATGGCGCCAACCTCGAAGCGGCCCTCGGTGAGAGTGCCCGTCTTGTCGAAGGCGACAACGCGGATGGAGCGCCCCCGCTCGAAGGCCTCGCGGTTGCGGACCAGGATGCCGTTACGCGCCGAGATCGTGGTGGCGTTGGTCGTCACCAGGGGGATGGCGAGTCCGAGCGCGTGAGGGCAGGCGATGACCAGGACGGTGACGGCCCGGGCGAAGGCGAAATCCCCCCCGCGGTCGGACCACACCAACCAGGCGAGCAACGTGGGGGCGGCGACGCCGATGGCCACGAAGGTGAGCACCCGGGCGGCGCGGTCGGCCAGCGCCTGGAAGCGACTGCGGGAAGTCTGAGCATCCGCCACGAGGCGCATGATCTGGCGAAGCGTGGTGTCGCCGCCGATGCGCACCACGTTGGCGATCAGGGCGCCCTCCCCGTTCACCGAACCGGCGATGATCTCGCTGCCGGTCGACTTCTCCACTGGGCGGGACTCTCCGGTGAGGAATGCCTCGTTGACCGTGGACGCACCCTCGGCGACCGTGGCATCCACCGGCACCTGCTCGCCGGGCCGAACCAGCACCCGGTCGCCGACTGCCAGGCCATCGACCGGCACATCGTGCACCATTCCGTCGGCTGCGACGTGATGGGCCACGGCGGGGACCATGGCGGCGAGATGGTCGAGGGCGCGCGACGCCGCCACCACCGAGCGCATCTCCAGCCAATGCCCGAGCAGCATCACGTCGAGCAGCGTCGCCAACTCCCAGTAGAGCGGTTCGCCGGCGAGGCCGAAGGTGATCGCCATGCTGTACCCGTAGGCCACGGTGATCGCTAGCGAGATCAGCGTCATCATCCCCG
>DNGH01000297.1:2298-5579 GCA_003486285.1 Actinomycetota bacterium | reverse complement strand
ATACCATCCCTTCCATGTTGCGCGTCTTCTCGATCGCCGCCCTGGCCGGATGGCTGCTCGTGGCCGCCTGTGGGGACGACGACGCCACCACGACTGCCGCCACCGAGTACGAGCGGTTCCGGGCTCAGACCACCGCCTGCGGGGCGGCGCAGCCCGCGGCGACTCCGACGCTGAGCTTCGCCGCACCTGAGGACCTGGCGATCACGGGGAGCGTCACGGCGATCCTGGAGACCTCGTGCGGCGCCATCGTGATCGAGTTGCGGCCCGACCTGGCTCCGGCGACCGTCGACTCGTTCGTGTTCCTGGCAGAGCAGGGCTACTTCGACGGGACCGTGTCGCACCGCATCGTCCCCGGGTTCGTGGTGCAGCTGGGCGATCCAACCGCAACCGGCACCGGATTCCCGGGATACCGCATCCCCGACGAACTTCCCCCGGTCGACTTCACCTACACCACCGGGGTCGTCGCCATGGCCAACGGCGGCCCCGATACCGGGGGGAGCCAGTTCTTCATCGTGTTCGACGACATCCTGCTCGATCCCGATTACACGGTGTTCGGGTTCGTCACCGCAGGTCTGAACGTGCTCGAGAGGATCGCGGCCATCCCGGTCGGGGTGAATCCCAGGACCCTGGAGCCATCGCTCCCGCTCCAGACCCTCTACCTCGACTCCGTCGTGATCAACCGTTGAGCGTCGACCTCCACCTCCACTCCCGCTACTCCGACGGCAGCGTCGAGCCCGCCGGTCTCGTGGAGATGGCGATCGCGGCCGGACTCACCGCCGTCGCCCTGACCGATCACGACTGCTTCGAGGGGATCGTGGAGGCGCGGGCCGCCGCCGCCGGGAAGATCCGCTTCATTCCGGGTGTCGAGCTTTCGGTCGACTGGGCCGGGTCGGGGCTGCACCTACTCGCCTGGTGGGTCGAGCCCGACTCCCCGCTCGATCTCGAGTTGGAGGAGGTGCGCCAGAGCCGTGCCGAACGCAACCTCGCCATGATCGCCGCCCTCAACGAGTTGGGACACCCGGTGACCCTCGAGCAGGTGATGCGGATCTCGGAGAAGGGCGTGGTGGGCCGCCCGCACCTGGCCCAGGCTCTCCTCGAGTTGGGCGTCGTGGAGACCGAGGGCCAGGCGTTTGCCGAGTACCTCGCCTCGGGGAAGCCCGCCTACCGCAGCCGCAAGCGGCTCTCGCTGCAGCGCGCCGTCGAGTTGGTACGCACCTCCGGTGGGGTGACAGCGGTGGCTCATCCCCACACCGTCGCCGACAACGCCGATGAGTTCGCCACCGCCTTCGACAAGTTTGCCGCACTAGGCGTCACCGGCGTCGAGTGCTGGTATCCGGAATACCCCCGGGAACAGCGGGAGGCGATGGCCAAGATGGCTACCCGGTACGGACTGGTTCCCACCGGGGGAAGCGACTACCACGGCACCCACAAACCCGGCCTGGAGGTGGGAACCGGCCGGGGCGATCTGGTTGTACCCGATCGTGTGCTGGAGCAACTGGCAACCCGGAGACCCTAAGAAGCCGCCAGCCGCCAGCTCCCAGCCCCCAGGCCAGAACCACGTCGAAGACTCCGGCTCCCTCCGCTCTGGCTGGAAGCTGGAAGCTAGAAGCTGGTGGCTGGTGGCTTTTCTCCTCAGTCACTAGTCCCTCCCGCCGATGTACCCCTGTGGCCAACCTGCGCGGTGTCCTCGACCGCTTCGCTGCTCCCGTGGACTTCGGGCCGATTCGCCCGTGGACCCAGCTCATCCGTGGCGGCGTGGTTCTGGCCGTCTTCCTCGGATGTGCCATCGCCTACCTCTCCGGAGAGACCGGGGTGGCGGTACCGGCGGTGGCGGCTGCAGTTGACCTCGCCCATGTACTGCTGCGGGGAATGCGCCGCGCCGGGATCACCGAGTCGCTCTTGGTAGATGCGGCCTGCTTGCTGGTCGCCACCAGCGTCCTGAATCACGCAGATCAGATCTTGGTGGCCGCCACCGCCTTCCTGCTGTCGGCGGCCCTGGTGTTCGGTGGGGCCCGGAGCGCCTTGATCGTGATGTCGGGGTTTGGAGCGCTGATGGTGCTCCGATTCTTCGTTCTGCCGGTGCCGGATCCCGTGTACGAGTCCCACGGCGGGGTTCTGGTCTGGATGGCGGTGACCGTGCTGCTCTTCGGTGTCGTGGTGGCCCTGCTCGCTTCCGGGGCATCGGTGGCCGCCGCCAGGAGCAAGGAGCACGCCGCCCACATCGCCGAGCGCCGGGCGGCGGAGATGAAGACCGAGTTCGTGTCGATGGTCACCCACGAGCTGCGCACCCCGCTGACCAACATCGCCGGATTCGCCATGACGATGCGTGACGCCGGGCGCGACCTCTCCCCGGAGGAGGCCGACGAGTTCCTGCGGATCATCGTCGGCGAGGCCGAGCACCTCGCCAACCTCGTCGAGGACGTGCTCGCCATCCCTCGCCTCGAGGCGGGACGGCTGCTGGTGGAGGCGACCGACTTCCCGCTGCAGCCCGCGGCGTTCCGGATCACCGACCTGATCTTCCCTGCCGGGGGCGACCGCTCCGCTTCGGTCGCACTGAGCGGACGGGTGCGGGTCCACGCCGATCCCAACCGCGTCGAGCAGATCCTGCGCAACCTCCTGGAGAACGCCCGCAAGTACGGAGGCGACGAGATCGGCGTCGACGCCACCCCCAATGGCGACGAGTGGGTGATCGTCGTCGCCGACAACGGGCCGGGAGTTCCCGCCGAGCACCGCGACCGGATCTTCGGCGCCTTCGAGCAGGGCTCGGGTGGCGACGACCGCACCTCCTCAGGATTCGGCCTCGGCCTGGCCGTGGCGCGTCATCTGGTGGAGGCGATGGGGGGCCGCATCTGGTACGAGCCCGGATTCCCGGTCGGCGCACGGTTCTGCTTCACGCTGCCCGCGGCCGCCGACAAGCCGGGCAACGCCGAAGCCGCGGCCTAGGCGCCGTCGCCGGACCGGCTACCCGTCGATCGGATCGGCCGACCCGACTCGGGTCGGATGCTCTGCCGGGGTCGGTCGGTGCACCAGGGGCGGGAGCACCTCGCGGGGAAGCCCCGATGCGACCCACTTCCCCTTGACCGGACGGACCGCCGGCACCCCGGCCGCGGCCGAGGCATCGTCTTCGAGGCGGGCCAGTGCGGCCACGATCGCCGCCGCCAGCAGCGGACCCGGATCGGGCGTGATCTCCATCAGTGCACCTCGACCAGTTCGATGAGGACCCCGGCGAGGGTCCGGGGATGCACGAACGCGATGCGCTGTCCCCCGCCCCCGAGGCGGGG
>DNGH01000297.1:0-2092 GCA_003486285.1 Actinomycetota bacterium | reverse complement strand
CCGCGCTTCTCCAGGAACCGGCCCACCGGGCTGTCGGGAGTCAGCGGGGCGAGCACCTGCAGGAAGGAACCACCCAGCGGGACCATCGCCTCCTCGACTCCCTGCTCCGGCACCGTCTCCCGGCTCAGCGGCTCGACCCCGAAGAGCTGGGCCAGCGATCGCAGCGTGGCGTCGAGATCCCGCACCGCAATGGCGGTGTGATGGAGGTTGATGGGGAGCACCGCGGTGAATCTAGCGACCCGGCTCCATTGCCTCCCCAGGCTCATGATGACGACCAGAATCCGCAGATGTTCGATGACCTGCTCGCCGCCAATACCCGCTATCGAACCGAGTTCCACGATCCGGGAGTCCCGGGGACCGCGGCGAAGGGCCTGGCGGTGCTGACCTGCATCGACTCCCGGATCACCCCGCTGGCGATGCTCGGTCTCGCCCCCGGCGACGCCAAGATCATCCGCAACGCCGGGGCTCGCGTTACCGGCGATGCCCTGCGCTCACTGGTGCTTGCCGTGAACCTTCTCGGGGTCACCCGCATCTGCGTCGTCCAGCACACCGACTGCGCCGTGGCGGGCACCACGGAAGCCGAGTTGCGGGATCGCGTCGAGCAGGCGAGCGGGGCCGATGCCGCGGGATGGGAGTTCCTCGCCACCACCGACCAGATGGCGACCCTGCGGCACGACATCGCCGCGATCGCCGCCTGCCCGCTGATCCCGGAGCATGTGGCCGTGGGAGGGTTCGTCTTCGACGTCCACCGCGGCGCCTTGCTCCCGGTGCCCCCCGCTTAGGGGCTCACTCCAGTTCGCGAGCCTCGGCATGCGGCGGGTCCTCCACCGATCCCGTCCGGGTCTCCCGGCGCAACCGCCGGGTCTTCCGCTCGGAGAAGTAGATGGCGGCGACGAGGATCGCCGTGATGACACCTAGGGAGAGATAGGTGTCGATGTGGACCCACGGCGCCAGCACCATCTTCAGTCCCACGAAGGCGAGCACGGCACCGAGGCCATGGGACAGGTAGTGGAAGCGGCCGCGGGCGGTGGCGAGCAGGAAGTACATGGCCCGGAGGCCGAGGATGGCGAAGGCGTTCGAAGCGAACACCAGGTAGGGCTCATTCGACACCGCCAGGATCGCCGGCACCGAGTCGACGGCGAAGACGACGTCGGTCAACTCGACCACGACCAGTGCGGCCAGCAACGGGGTCGCGGTGCGCCGCCCATTCACCTTGGTCAGGAACCTGTGCCCGTCGTAGGTCGTCGTCACCGGCATGAAGCGCTGCACGAAGGCCATCATCCTCTGCGCGCCGGTTCCCTCCTCGGCGCGGTGCCGGTAGACCTTGATCCCGGTGTAGATCAGGAACACACCGAAGATCATGACGACCCACTCGAAGCGGCTGATCATCGCGGTGCCACCACCGATGAACAGGGCCCGCAGGACGAGAGCGCCGAAGATTCCCCAGAACAACACCCGGTGCTGGAACTTGAGGGGGACCCCCATCGTGGTGAACACGATCGACCAGACGAACACGTTGTCGAAGCTCAGGGCGCGCTCGATCAGGTAGCCGGAGGTGTACTCGCCAAAGGCCCCCGAGCCGAACTTCGAGGCGATGTAACTGCCGAAGAGGAACCCGATGACGATCCACACGATGGTCTCGGTGAGCGCCTCCCGACCGGAGATCTCGTGGTCGTCGCGGTGGCGATACAGGTCGATGGCGACGAGGAGCACGATGATCACCAGCAGCAGGAGCCAGTCGAAGAGCGAGTCGTCGATCGAAACGAAGTTCTCGCGAGTGCTTTCGACAAGCGCGTGCATGGGCAAGACATGATACGGAGTCGGTCCAGTCACCGGCTGGTAGCTGACAGCCGACAGCCGACAGCCGACAGCAATACCCCCCACCGCCGAGGCTGCGCCTCGTCGGCTCCCCCACAAGGGGGGAGCGATTGCCGGAACCTTCTGCCGGGAGGCGGGAGGCGAGGGCACAAGCCTTGAGCCTTGAGCCGTGAGCCGTGAGCTCCTAGGTTTTGACTCTGAACTCTGAACTCTGAACTCTGAACTCACGGCTCACGGCTCACGGCCTTGGGGCTCACGGCTCACGGCTGACCGC
>DNGH01000056.1 GCA_003486285.1 Actinomycetota bacterium | reverse complement strand
GGGGGCCAGGGTGTCCGCCACCTCCGGGCGGCGCAGTTGGGCGCGGACCGCGGCGGTGACGTCGTCGATCCGGGGCCGGGGAAAGCTCTGGCGGACCCGAAACAGCGTCGTGGGGCCGGTCATCGCCCGCCTCGCATCCCCTGGTCCTTTCTTCCAGCCACACCTGGGCTCTGCGGAGAGTACCCCCGGGCCACCGGGCTCCCCGCCCGGGGGAGTCCGCGCGGGGGACCTAGGCAGGGAGTCATTCGGCCCCTGTCCGGCTGCGGGTCGAGCCGATACCGTCCCGAGTTGAGCACCGGAGGCGGAGTTCACCCCGGGTACTGATCGGGGTCGCCGGACCTCGGCGTGACCGGGTATCATCGATTATCAATCATCGCTAGCGGAGTGCGGAAGGGGCCGGACGCTGCAGCGTGAGTGGCACGGGATGAGGTGTCGAATGGGCGTGCGAGCACTCAAGGGCGGCGCATAGATGGAGCTCCTCGGCAAGGCACTCGTCATCGGCCTGACCGAACACGCACCGCTCGTCCTGGCGGCCCTCGGCTTTGCCCTCCTCTATCGCCTCACCGGCCTGATGAACGTGGCGTATTCGGAGACCGTGACCCTCGGCGCCTACTTCGGGATGTGGGTCAACACGACCTTCGGCTGGAACTTCTACGCGGTTCTGCTCCCCGCGGGCATCCTGGCGGGACTGGTCAGCGTTGCCACCTACTTCGGCATCTTCCGCCCCGCCAAGCGCCGCAACGTGGGAAACCTGGAGCTGATCATCATGTCGTTCGGCCTGTCCATCTTCCTACGCCACGGCCTGCAGTTCATCTTCGGTTACCCGGTCCGCTTCTACGACGTCCCACCGCCCGACACGATCAGGATCCTGGGCACCGGTGTCAGCAGTTTCCGCCTGCTCGGTCTCGTCAGCCTGGCGGTGGTTGCCCTCGCCTTGTATTGGTTCATCCAGCACTCGCGGCTCGGCTTGCAGATTCGGGCCCTCGCCAGTGATGAGAATCTCGCCCAGGCCAGCGGGATCCGGCCGCTCTTCGTCACCGTCCTGATCTGGTTCATCGCCGGCGTCGCCGGTGGCATGGCCGGCGCCTTTTACGGCGTCGGCTCGGCGGTGAAGCCACTGCTGGGATGGCAGCTCTTCCTCTTCATCCTCCTCGTGGTCCTGGTCGGAGGCACCCGGGGTCTCGGCGGGGTGATCGTCACCGGAGCGTGCACCGGGATCGCCCTGGCCGGCCTGAGTCTGCACTTCGGCCAGGCGCTCTACGCCCAGCTGGCTCTCATCACCGGCTTCATTCTGTTCCTGAAGTGGCGCAGTCGCCGGGTCGCCGAGACGGGAAAGGTATAGGCGATGAACCTGGACTGGCTCGACGCGTTTCTCGTATACGGGTTCTTCGCGGTGGTCATCTTCACCGGCCTGGCCGTCCTGCTCCACCTCCAGCTGGGGCTGACCCGGATTGCCAACTTCGGCGTCGTCGGGTTCTTCGGCGTCGGCATGTATGGATTCGGGATCTTGTACGTGCGCGTCGACTGGCCCTTTGGCGACCCGTGGCAGTTCCTCGTCTGCCTGGCGCTGGGGACGCTGGCGGCAGGCCTCGCCGGCGCTGTGGTGGGGTGGCTCATCTCCGGGATGGACACGGACGGGATGCTCGTCGGCACCCTGGGGTTCGCCACCGCGGTGTACATCGTTGCCACCACCGAGAAGGAGGTGACCGGAGGGGCGCAGGGCATGGGTGGCCTGAGGTTTCCCTACGACTTCGACTCATTGAGCGTAAAGGCGCACGAGGCGCTGTGGCTCCTGATCGCCGCGGTGCTCGTGGCGCTCATCTTCCTGTATGCCTGGCGGGTGCATCGCTCTCCGTATGGGCGGCTCCTGATCGCCATTGGATCCAACGAGCCGCTGGCGCGCAGCCTCGGGAAGCCCACCTTCCGTACCAAGCTCTGGCTGTTCGCCATCACGTCGGCCGGGATGGGGATGCTCGGAGCCGTCTACGGCGTGTACGAGCGATTCCTGCGCCCCACCAACCTCGGGGTGGACATCACCCTGGCAGCAATGGTCGGACTCGTCCTCGGAGGCACCGCCCGGGTCTGGGGCGCCCTGGTCGGGGTCGTCTTTACCGTGGGGCTGTTCGACATCGTCGTTCAGTCCTACCTCCCCCTGCCGCGGGAGTGGTACCAGCAGACCATCCCGGTGCTGCGCGAGGCGGTGTTCGGAGCCGCCCTGATCATCATGCTGCTGTTCCGCCCGCTGGGCATGCTGGGCGACATGCGCCGCGACAAGTTGATGCGGAGGTTGCACGGTGAGTGAGGAAGCCGCGACCCGTCCCGGCCGTCCCGTGATCCGCATCCAGAACGCGGTCAAGAGGTTCGCGGGCCGCGTCGTGGTCGACATCGATGATCTCGTCGTCGGTGACCGTCCCATCGAGGGCCTGATCGGGCCCAACGGGGCTGGCAAGACCACCCTGATGCGCATGGTGATGCACTCGACGAGCCTCGACCAGGGCACGATCACCCTCTATCCCCAGGGCCAGGAGAATGATCGCGCAGTCGTGCTCTCCGACCTGCCCACCTACCGGATGGCGCGACACGGGGTGGTGAAGAGCAACCAGGTGATCATGGACTTCGAAAAGCTCACCATCTGGGACTCGCTCCTCCTGGCCTCCGCAGCGGCCAAGTACGAGCATCCCCACCGGATTTTCGACGAGCCCGCCGTGTTTGCGGAGAGCGCCGACGAGATCCACATGTACCTGAAGCTCTTCGGGCTCGGTGACCCCTGCGGGTTTGCCTCATCCGCGGGAGACAAGAAGCTGCTCGACATCATCCGCTGTGTGCTCCTCAAGCCCCGCTTCCTCCTCCTCGACGAGCCGACCGCGGGCCTCCCCGATGCCACCACCGAGCTGGTGATGGGGGTCGTACGGAGCCTCGCCGCTCGCGGCACTTCCGTCGTGATAGTCGAGCACGATCTCGACGTGATCTGGAACCTGTCCGACGAGGTCCACTTCATGGCCGAGGGCAAGGTGATCATGAAGGGCACTCCCGAAGAGATTCGGGCCCACCACACCGTCGTCGAGAAGTACCTGGGAGAGGGCCATGTCTGATTCCGCTGGTGCGCCGATGCTCGAAGCCCGCGGCCTGCGCAGCGGCTATCACGGAGTCACGGTACTCAAGGACATCGACCTCGAGGTGGGCAACGAGGTGTTCGCCGTCCTCGGCGCCAACGGCGCAGGTAAGACCACGCTGCTCGCGACCCTGGCCCGTCTCCTCCCGCTGACGGCGGGGTCCATCCGGTTCCGCGGTGATGACGTCTCCACTTTGCCCCCGTTCGAGACGGCCGGGCGCGGTGTGGGATACGTGCCGCAGGAGAGGGGGGTCTTTCCCGACCTCACCGTCTTCGAGAACCTCTGCGTCGGAGCGATGATCGGAGAGCGTGGTCGTGACGAGCGCATGGAGGAGGTGTTCGCGCTCTTCCCCGACCTCTCCGCCCTCAAGGGCCAGGCGGCCGGCACCCTCAGTGGTGGTGAGTCGCGCATGCTCGCCTGCGGCCGGGCCCTGATGCAGGAGCCGAAGCTACTCCTGCTCGACGAGCCCACCGCCGGTCTGTCACCGCTCTACGTGGACATGTTCTTCGAAAAGATCAAGGAGATCCGAGCAACCAAGGGGGTCAGCATCGTCCTGGCGGAGCAGAA
>DNGH01000097.1 GCA_003486285.1 Actinomycetota bacterium | reverse complement strand
CTCCGGTGCCTGGCCCGGATGCGGAAGTCCCGCGACACGCCACCGATCGAGTTGATTCCCACGCCGAGCGCCGCCAGCACCATCGCCATCTGGAGCCAGTCCCCGGTCACGGCGTAGACGGTGCGGCGGGAGGTCTGCAGGTTGACCGTTCCCTGGAGGACGTCCTCGGTGAACACCTCGGTCTTGCCGGAGATCGAGCCATCGGCCCGGATGATGGCCGACCGCCCGGTGACCGCGGCGTGGACCACATCCACCCCCAGTGACACCGCCGACATACGCACCATTCCCAGCAGCTGGTCCGACGCCGAGCCCCGCCCGTAGGAGCCCTCGTTGGTGGCGACCACCATCAACTGGGCACCGGCCTGGACCTCGCTCCGGATGGTGCGGGCGAAGGCCGCCTCGAACGAGATCACCGAACCGAAGAAGCCGCTCCCCTCGGGCACCGTGATCGGGAACACCACCGGCCCGGTGCCGCGGTTCATGTCGTTGGGGACCTGTTCGAGCTGCGGGACGAACTCGAGGATCCGCCGGAACGGGACGTACTCGCCGAACGGCACCGGATGCCGCTTCTTGTACTCGCCGATGATCTGACCGTTGGGGGCGAACACGACGTTGTAGTTGTCGAACCGACCCACCTCGGCGGGGCGGGTGCCACCGGCCAGCAAGGTGGCGCCGATGCGGACGGCCTGCGCCGCCATGTCGTTGCGGGTGCCTTCGCTGTAGGTCGGGTTGATCTCACCCCCAAACGAGTCCTCGCCCCAGACCACGAGATCGGCTCCGCCCTCGGGCACCCAGTCGGAGGTGAGCGCCATGTGGCGGGAGTAGATGCGCACCTTCTCGTTCTCGCAATGCACCCGAGGGCAGGGCGAGTTCCCCTGGATGATGGCCGCTCGAATCGCCGGCCCATTGGCATCGGGGACGAAGAGGGCACCGAGCAGGGTGAAGGCGATTGCGATGCCGGCGGCGATCTCCAGCGGGCGCCGGTCGTGCTCGTCATCGAGGGTGAGGACGATGCCGGCGGCGATGCCGACGATCAGCACGCTCCATCCCGATGCGCCGATCCACTGCGCCGACCCCCGCGGCCAGGCGAGGGTCCCGATGGCGTACCCGGCAGATCCCCACGGAAAGCCTCCCATTGGGTAGGTGGCGCGCAGCCACTCCCACAGCGCCCAGCCGCCCATGGCCATGGTCCACCACCGCCACACCGACCAGGTCCGGGCGACGTACATGATCAGGGCGTAACCCATCGCCCACAGCGCCATCACGATCGTGAGCGGGATCCAGGCGACCCAACCGAGCACGAAGATCCACGAGAGCATCGACCCGAAGAAGATCGCCCCGAACAGGAACCCGAGCCAGCCGGCCTCACGGGCGGTGTCGGTCCGCCGCAGCGCCCACAGGAATGGCGCCGGGGCGACGAACACGAGAAAGCCCCACTCCAGTGGTGGGAACGATGCCCACATGAGGAGCGCGGCGACAACGACAGCACCGATCTGACGCATGCCGGGGCGAGGGTAACCGCCGGTTTCCGGTTACCAGTCACCGGTTACCGGACGCCGGACCTGCGGTAACGGGTAACCGGCAACGGGTAACCCCCACCGCAGATCACCGCCTCGGCGTCTCCTAGCCTTCAGCGGAGATGGACGACCTCACTCTCGCCCGCCTTGCTGCCGCGGAGGCCGCGGCGATCATTGCGAGTTGGCGGGGACGGATCGAAGGCGCCGACTTCAAGGGCGACGTCGATCCGGTGACGATCGCGGATCGAGAAGCCGAAGCCGCCATCACGTCCCTGATCGCGACCCACCGCCCCGGAGACGGAATGCTCGCCGAGGAGGGTGGGGCCAGCGGGGCGCCATCGGCGCGCCGATGGGTGGTCGATCCGCTCGACGGCACCGTCAACTTCCTTCACGGCGTGCCTCAGGTGGCGGTGTCGATCGCCCTGGAGATCGACGGCACCGCCGCCCTTGGGGTGATCCGCGACGTGTTTCGCGACGAGGAGTTCGTCGCAGTCCGCGGCGCGGGCGCCACCCGGGACGGGGCGCCGATCGCGGTGTCGGAGTGCCGGGAGCTCCGCCGCGCCCTGGTATCCACCGGGTTCGCCTACGACCGTCAGGCCCGGGCCGCCGAATACATGCGCCCGGTCACCGCAGTGCTGGAGGTCGTCCAGGGAATCAGACGCAACGGCTCCGCTGCGATCGACCTTGCCTGGGTGGCGTGCGGACGTTTCGATGCTCATTGGGAGTTCAACCTCTCGCCCTGGGATGTCGCCGCCGGATTCCTCCTTGTCACCGAGGCGGGAGGTGAGGTGCTCGGTTTCGACGGTCCCCCGGATCACCGCGGCTTCACCGCGGGAACTCCGGACGTCGCGCCGGCGCTGCACGCGGTGGTGGCCGAGGCCCGCGTCAGACGGTGATGTCGAAGATCGCTCGGGCCGCCGCTCCGATCAGATAACCGGCGAGGCCGGCAGCGGAGGCGAGCGCGAGCAGCTCCAGTCCGGACCGAACCGCAGGCGAGCCGCTGACCCTTGCCTTGAGCAGGCCGAGGCAGAACAGACCGGTGCCGGTGATCACCACTGCGACCACCATCTCGGCCCCACTGCCGAGTGCCGGCATGCCGAAGGCGAGCAGTGGCGCCAGCGCCCCCGCGCCGTAGGCGCCCGCCATCACGGCCGCGTCTCGAATCGGGGATCGCACCACGGCCGCGCCGCGGCCGGTAGCGAGCAGAGCATCGCGCTCCGCCTGCGAGGACAGGAAGGTGCCCATGGACATCGACAGCACCCCGGCGACCGCGTTCACGACGCCGGCGAGAACGATCACCCCATCGCCGAGGCCGGCGCCGACCATTCCGGCGATCAGGGTCATGTTCTGGACCAGACCGTCTTCCACTCCGAATACGACCTCGCGGATCGACTCCGGGCCGAGGCGACCCGCCCGAAACGGTGAGAGCTGCGGAAGCACGTTCCCAGGATCGCCCGCGAAGGCGGGGAACCGGTAGAGGAACCAGTGCCAATTGTCCCCGGCATGTGGCACCACGCCTTGTCATAATCTGGTCGGGCCAGCCACTAATCTGCGCCTCATGGAAGAGGCGCCCCCGGTGCTCTACACCGGTCACCATCCCCCCGGAATGACCCTCACCCGCTTCGGCGACGGTGTCATATACATGGTCGCCGACGATGGCCTGGTCCTGGACGAGAAAGCCGCGCGCGAGCTCCGCGTCCAACTCGCCACCGTGACCCGCCGGCCGTACGTGGTGGTCAGCGATCTGCGCGGTGTCCCCTACATCGATCGCGAGGCCCGCGCCCTGTTCGCCGACGACGACAACGGCACCGTGCTCGCCACGGCGGTGATCGCGGGCAGCGAGGGGCCGATCCGGATCCTGGCCGATCGATGGCAGGCCGACAACGTGGTGGAACGGCCCGTGGCCGTGTTCGAGGGCCCCGACGCGGCTCTCGCCTGGGGCCATGCCACGGCGGCGGACCTCCGTGCTGCAGGGAAGCTGCCCGGGGAGGCCGGTTAGCCTCGCGGTCGTGCTCCGCCGCCTCATCGTCGCCGACGCGGTGCGCGACCCTTCGGGTCGCGAGGGCGATGCCGTCCTGGTGACCGGTGGGCGCATCACCGCGGTCGGCCGGTCCGGCGACCTGCGCAGCGTGGATCTGGTCGAGGAGCGGTTCCCCGGCGCCACGATCGTGCCCGGACTGCGGGACGCCCACCTTCATCCCGTCGGCCTGGCCGCGCTGCTGCAGCGGCCATCGCTGAAGAAGGCCGCGGACTTCGACGAGATCGCCTCGATCCTCGCCGCGGCCGAGAGATCACTTCCGCCGGGCGCGGCCCTCACCGCGCTGCGCCTCGACGACGAGTCGCTGGCCGAGCGCCACCTCCCCGACCGGCACTTGCTCGACCGCGTCTCCACGACCCGGCCGATCCTGGTGATCCGCTACTGCGGGCACGTGGCGGTCGCCAACACCGCGGCTCTCGCCCTCTGCGGTATCGAGCGCGGCACCCCCGATCCGACCGGAGGCACCATCGATCGCGACGCCGCGGGTGACCCGACCGGGGTGCTGCGCGAGACCGCAATCGAACCCGCTTCCGAGGTCTTGCGCCCGTTGAGTGCGCCCGTCACACCGGAGCATCTGATCGCCACGGCGCACGGCCTTGCCGCGGTGGGGCTGACCGGGGTGGGGGCGATGGTCGCCGCCGGAGGTGGGCAATGGGGTGGCGGTGGCAGCGAACTCGACGTCGTCGTCGCCGCCGCACCGCGGCTCCCGATCACCTTCGGGGTGATGGTCATCGCCGACGATCCCACCGAACTCGAATCGGCCGCGGCCCGTCTGGCCGCCGCCGGAGGCAAGGTGCGTTTCACGGGCGTGAAGATGTTCTCGGACGGCAGCCTGGGCGGGCACACCGCGGCGATGCACGATGGCTTCTCCGACGCCCCCGGTGAGCGCGGCACCGATCGCCTGGTGCCGGGCGCCTCTCTGGCGATGGCCCGGTCCGCCCTGCGCCTCGGGGGGCGTGTCGCCATCCATGCCATCGGCGATCGCGCCAACGGCTCCGTGCTCGATCTGATGGAGACCCTGATCGGCGAGGGGGAGGACCCGTCCCGGCTCCGCATCGAACACGCCTCGGTGCTCACCACCGCCGACATCGCCCGGTTCGGCCGGCTCGGCGTCACCGCCTCGGTGCAGCCCGCCTTTCTCGCCTCGGAGACCACCTGGCTCGAAAAGCGTGTCGGACCGGAGCGGATGAAGCGCACCTATCCCCTGCGCTCGCTGCTGGCTGCGGGGACTCCACTGGCAGGAGGGTCGGACTGCCCCGTCGAACCTCCCCACCCGCTGTGGGGCATGGCGGCGTCCCGTGATCGCTGCGGCCTGGTGCCCGCGGAAGGTCTGTCTGCCGATGACGCTCTGGCGCTGTTCACCAGCGGGTCGGCCGCTGCCATCGGTGAGGTTGCCGCCCTCGCCCCCGGGAATGCCGCCACCCTCACCATCCTCGGCGGCGATCCGATCACCGCCACACCCGACGAACTACGCCGCATGAAGGTCCTCGAAGTGTGGGTCGACGGCGAGGAAGTGGTGGTGCCGGAGGGAACGGTGGTGTGGAGGGAGTAGGGGGACCAGGGACCGGGTGCCGGGTGCCGGGTGCCGGCAATACCCCCCACCGACCGGGCTGCGCCCGGTCGACTCCCCCACAAGGGGGGAGTGATGGGACCGCATGTTCTGGTGCCTAGTGCCTAGTGCCTAGTGCCTAGTGCCTAGTGCCTAGTGCCTAGTGCCTATTGCCTACCCGGCTTCTTGCCGCGCCCAGCACGGCA